>JBBIUF010000168.1:0-2000 GCA_037440365.1 Chloroflexota bacterium | reverse complement strand
AGGCAAGTGAATGAGTGATGAATCCAAATTGCAAGATCAGGTATGGCAAGCGGCGTTGGCGGGGCTGTTGCATGATGTGGGGAAGTTTAGCCAGCGGGCGGGAATCACCCCAAGCGAAAACGACCAGGAATCGCGCAAGCAAATCAAGTATGCTCATGCGCTTGGCTCGTACGATTTCTTCAAAAATCATGTGCCGGAAAAATGGCGCGCCAGTCTGAGCGGCGTGGCGTACCATCATCACCCGCAAAACTTGTACGAGCGTTGGATTCAAATTGCCGATTGGCTTTCGTCGGCGGAGCGAATCAAGGGAGAGGATGAAGAGGAAACAAAAGCCCAACCGGTTTTGCAAACGGTTTTCTCCCGCGTCAAGAATTACGACCAGCGCGCGTATTGGCAGTTGACGCGGCTGGATGTGAGCAACCGAGATACTTTATTTCCGCATGACTCTGCCAGCGTAAATTGGCGCGCCGAGTATCAACGTTTATGGGAACAATTTACCCAGCAGTGCATTGAACGGAATATCACGGCAACTAGTTCTCTACCGCCCACCGCATATATTGAAAATCTGTTAGCCGTTTTGCAAGAATTTACGTGGTGTATGCCATCGGCATATTGGAAAAATGTGCCGGATGTTTCGCTGTTCGATCACCTACGTACGACGGCGGCGATTGCGGCGTGTCTTGCCGCTGACGAACGCGGCGCTGAATGGTGCGACGCCGTGACGCGCCACGAATCGCGCGAAACCGCATTGTTGGTGGTCGGCGATTTTTCGGGTATTCAGAATTTCATCTATACCTTGGCGTCGAGCGGCGCGGCAAAATCTTTGCGCGCGCGTTCCTTTTATCTGCAACTCTTGAGCGAGATTGTCGCGCTAAATATCCTGGACGCCCTCGGTTTGCCGTTGACGAATTTGATTTATGTGGGTGGCGGCAAGTTTTATTTGCTGACACCCATAAAAGCTCAAGAGACTTTGCCCGGCTTGGCGCAACAATTAGCAGACCAGTTGATGATCGCGCATCAAGGCGCGTTGGGACTGACGCTCGACTGGAGCATGGTCAACTCGGATGAATTTGAAAAGTTCAACGAGGTGTACGAACGAGCAAATCACGCGTTGAGCCGCAAAAAACGCCAACCGTTTGGACAAGCATCGAGTCAGCAATTGGCAAAACAAATCGGTGCGCCGCTGACTCTCGGCGGCAAGCCGGACGAACACTGCGCAGTCACTGGCGATGACTGGGATCTGAAAACCAAAGACGGTGAAACAAAAACCCAGTTCGTCTGGAGTTTGGAAAAACTGGGCGAAGATTTGCCCAACACGACGCACTTGATTTTGCGCCAGGTTGCTCAGGTATCTAATCAACGCCCGCACGACTGGCAAGTCGGGTTGAAACAATTCGGCTGGGAGGTTGAACTCGTTTCCAATTTGCGCCCGCGCGCGAACGAGAACGGCGACGTGGTGCGGGTGTGGAAAATTGATCCGGCTAGCCGCCAAGATGCCAATCTGATCACCCGACTCAAACCCGCGCAGATTGTCCTGGCAGATCATCCAATGGCAAAACTCGTGCCGCGTCAGGGACAGCGCGTTCTTACATTTGACGAACTTGCCGAGGATCAAGCGCAAGGGATTAAACGCTGGGGTGTTTTGCGAATGGATGTGGACAACCTCGGCACCCTGTTCCGCGATGGCTTGGGCAAACAAGCGAGCATCAGTCGGATTGCCAGTTTGTCATTCGGTTTGCGTTTGTTCTTTGAAGGTTGGTTGCCGCAATTGGCACACGGGGAACCCGATGGTCAGGACTGGGAAAAACACGATTTGAGCCACTCGCTCTATATCCAATATGCCGGCGGCGATGATTTGTTTGTCGTCGGCGCGTGGGATGCCTTGCCCATATTCGCGCGGCGTGTGCGCGAATCGTTCCGCAAATTTACCGGCGGTAACCCAGCGTTTAGCATTTCCGGCGGCATTGCCATTGTTGAAAGCAATTTCCCATTGTATCAAG
>JBBIUF010000167.1:0-2152 GCA_037440365.1 Chloroflexota bacterium | reverse complement strand
GGTTGCGGACGCGGTGGCACGCGCAGAGCATTTTGAAATTGGTCAACGGTCTGATAGCGTTGCGTTTTCATCACCGCGGCGGCAGTTGCTACCACTTGCTCGGTGTTTGCTGACACATACGCATTGCGCGCGCGGAGCGGCGGCATTGGCACACCGTTGGCGCGGTCCGGTGCGGGTGGCGGTTCCGCGCCGGTCAGCACAAAATACAACGTTGCGCCCAGTGCGTAAATATCGGAACGCTCGTCGGTGCCGCCGGTGTATTGTTCCAGCGGCGCATAACCGGGCGAGCCAACGCCATGCGCGCTGGACGCGGTGGCGCGTCCCGGTTGCATCATTTTGGCAATGCCAAAATCCACTAGCATTGCATTGCCTTGCGGCGTGAGGATGATATTCTGCGGCTTGATGTCGCGGTGAATGATGTGCTTACCGTGGAGGTACTGGACTGCATCCAGGATTTGGTTCAGCCACGCGAGCGCGTCGCGTTCAGACAGCGCGCCGCGTTGCTGAACCAGCTCGTCCAAATTTTGTCCCGCGACGTAATCCATGACGAGGTATTGCGCGCCGGTTCCGGCGGGCGGCGGCGGATCGACAAAGTGATCGATGACGCGCGGCAGGTTGGGATGGCGGAGGGTCGCCAGGATGGCGGCTTCAGCGTAAAACAATTGCGCGTCGCCGCCGCGATTTTCCTTGACGATGACGTGCTGATTGCCCAAGCGCAAATCATACGCGAGATAGACATCGCCCATCCCGCCGCCGCCGACGCGCTGGATGATTTGGTAGCGTCCTTGCAAGATCATACCGGAAGTCAACATGCACTACTCCAAGATCAAGATTCAAATGGCTAGTCATTGCGCCATACCGTCGCCCAATTGCTTGGCAAGATTGCTTGTCCATTTTTGCAAAGAGGCAAGTGGCTGTTCAAAAAAACGAGCTTCCTCGCTTGGCGCGGAATGACAATCACCATCGCCTGGTCAGAACTGGGATCAGGTTGAGTGAAACACCAGCGCGATCTCGCCACAGCGTACGCGAAAACCATCCTTGAGTAGATTCTCGCGGATGGGCCGATCGTTGACGAACGTGCCGCCGGGCGAACCCAGGTCGCGGATGATCCAGCGTTCACCTTGCCGCGCGATTTCCGCGTGAACCGGCGCGACACTCGGCGCGGGTAACACCAATTGGTTCGAGGCGTCGCGCCCAATACGAATGAGCTTGCCTTGCAAGAGCCAACCGTTTGCGGGCAAGCCGCCGCCGGTCAGCCAGGCTTGCGGCTGGCTCACCGGCGCAGGTTGCGGTATTGCCGCGCGCGCATCGGCGGCCGTTTCGATTTCAATGCCGCCGGAAAAACGCGCGACGAGATTATAGATGCCGGCGCTCAAACTGCTCAATGCCGCAATGACGATGCCGCCCAGCAGAATGATCACCAGCAGGATGCCCAGGACGACGAACCAGGATGCCGCGTCCCAGGTTTGCAAAAACTTTAACGCATCGTCCAATTTCAAAATCGGAATCAGATTCACGCGCAGAGTTTGCCCCAGCACGCCGCCCAGTTCGACGTTTTGCCAGCTTTCGAGCAACGCGCGCAAGCCGCCAATGATCCATTTGCCGATGAGCGCAACGACCAGGGCAGGCGGGAGAGTGACCAGCGCGCCGAGCAGACAGCCGAATTTCATCGCCGCGATCACGCCGACGCGCTGGATGGCCATGCGGTTCATCACGCCCCCGTAAAGAAATTGAGGACGAGTTTGCCGAGCCGCAATTGATCGCCGTTGTTGAGCGCGGTGCGGACGTTGGGTTGCAAGCGCGTTGCGCCGATCCACGCGCCGTTGCTACTGCCCAGGTCTTCGGCAAAGAATTGATTGCCCGCTAGCGTGACTTGACAATGGCGGCGCGAGACACCGCCCTCATCGCCGCCGTGCGCGGTGAGGTCCACTTCGGGAAAATTGTTGCTCGTCGGGTCCACGCGCCCGATCAAAATTTCAGTGCGCCCAACGAGATCAAAGTACGCGCCTGTCGCGGCGACGACGAAACGCGGATGACCGGCGGGCGCGGGCTGGGTCGCCGGAGTTGCCGCGATCATTTTTGATGTGGCTGGCGCTTGCGGAGCCGGTGGCACAATGGGCGGTGGCGGTGGTGGTGGTGGGGCAACAGGCGC
>JBBIUF010000166.1:0-3060 GCA_037440365.1 Chloroflexota bacterium | reverse complement strand
CGAGATTCCTCACTTTGTTCGGAATGACAAATCATAAATCCCAGAGTCCAACATGCTTTTACTTAACTTTACCCATCCGCTCGCGCCGGACCAAATTGCGCGACTTGAACAACTCACGGGACAAGCGATTGAGCGCGTGATCGACATCAAGACGCAGATCGATCCGCAAGCTGACCTGGTTCCGCAAATCGTGGCGCTCGTCGCGGCGTGTAATCTGTCGCCGGCGGAATGGCAGACCGCGCCTCTGCTCGTCGTGCCGCCCGCGTTGAATTTCGTCGCGGTGGTTTTGCTCGCCGAACTGCACGGGCGGTGCGGCTATTTTCCCGCGCATGTGCGCACGCGCCCGGTCGCCAACGCGCTTCCGCCGCGCTATGAAATCGCCGAGGTGCTGAATTTGCAAGCCGTGCGCGATCAAGCGCGGACGCAGAGATAGTTTTCAGTGTGCAGTAATCAGAAAGCACCCACTCACTGCCTACTGATTACTGTTTACTGCTTTCTGACTTTTTGGAGTTGGATATGTTTAGTCTTGTTTTAACTTTAAATCCCCGCGCGTCAGCGGACTTGCCGGGCGCGCTGGGTCGCGCGGCGCACGCGGCGTTACTGCGCGCGATTGCGGCAAGCGATCCTGGGTTGGCGCAGGCGTTGCATGAGGATAATGGCGCGCGCCCGTTTACTTGTTCGTCCATGCTGGGTAGCCGCAAGCAGGGCGTCGTTTTACCGGAGATCAATTACACCTTGCGGTATACGGCGTTGACGCCGGAACTGGGCGCGCTCTTGCCGGCGCTCTTTCAACCCGGCACGGAAATCGAATTGGATCAGGTGGCGTTTGTGGTCAAGCAAGCGACGTGCGATCCGGCGCGCCATTCTTGGGCGGCGCAATCATCGTTTGAGGATTTGTCGGCGCGGTGGTTGTTGGCGCGCGCTACGCCCGAATCGCGCATCGGTTTGCAATTCGCGTCGCCGACGGCGTTCAAGCAAGCCGGCAAGCAACAATTATTTCCGCTACCCGATTTGGTGTTTGGCAATTTGCTGGAAAAATGGAATGCGTTTGCGCCGGTCGCTTTGCCGGACGAGACGCGCCGTTTTGCCGCCGAGTGTTTGGCGGCGAGTCGTTTCGAGATCGAGACGCACGCCGCGCCGTTCAAGAACGAGGGCGCAGTTAAAATCGGCACGGTGGGCAGGGTGAGCTATAGCGCGCTCAACAAGGATCGCTATTGGCTTTCGATTATCAATCTGTTGGCGGATTTCGCGCAGTTTGCCGGCGTGGGTGTGAATACGGCGATGGGTATGGGGCAAGCGCGCAGGATGAAAGAGGAAAGATGAAATTCGATGTTGGGTTGAAACGCAAAGAATCCCCGCAAGGGCATTATGACGAATTTGCGCAAGTGATTTTTAAGCGCAATTTGGAGATTGCTTCGCTCCCGTTGGTCGCTCGCAATGACAGAGACGGGGACGATGCGCGACGACACTCTTCAATCTGATTTACTGGCTTTTGACTATTGAATTTTGATTCCAAACACCATGCCTCCACTTTATTTGATCGAGCAGGGCGCAAAACTGAATCACGCGGGGCGGCAGTTGATCGTCAGCAAGAATGATCAGGCATTGTCGTCTACGCCGCTGGCGCACGTGAGCGAAATTGTCGTGATGGGCAATGTGAGCTTGACGACGCCGGCGATCAAGTTACTGCTCGCGGAAAATATCGATGTGGTGTTCTTGACCCAGGATGGCGATTATTGCGGGCGCTTGGTTGGTTCGGCGACGCCGCACGTGTTACTGCGCCGCAAGCAATATCGTTGCTTGGATCGCGCCGAGTTTGGCATGGCGATGGCGCGTCGGATCGTCGGCGGCAAGATTATGAATATGCGGACATTATTGCAACGGCACAATCGCGAGCGCGGCGATCCGGTGATTCAAGCGGCAATTGAAGCGTTAGCGGGCGCGTTCGAGCGCGCGCCGCGCACGACGACGCTTAATTCGTTGAATGGGGTGGAGGGCGCGGCGACGGCGGCATACTTTGGCGCGTGGAAGCGTCTGCTTAAAATTGATTGGCATTTTGACAAGCGCGTGCGGCGTCCGCCGACGGATCCGATCAATGTGCTGTTAAGTTTCGGCTATACGCTGTTGGCGCGCGCGGCGCAAAGCGCGGTCGAGGCGGCGGGACTCGATCCGTATGCTGGCTTTTTGCACGTGGTGGAGTATAATCGTCCCAGTCTCGCGCTCGATCTGATGGAGGAATTTCGTCCCGTGGTGGATGGTGTGATCCAGTGGGCGTGCAACAGTGGTCAAATCGCGCCCGCCGATTTTTCGGCACAACCGGGTGACGCGGCGCGCCCGGTGCTAATCGGCGAAAACGCCAAGCGTAAATTTATTCAAGCATACGAAAATCGGATGGACGAAGCGATTATGCATCCGCGTCAAAACGAGCGCTTGTCTCTGCGGCGATGCGTGATGGCGCAGGCACGGGTGATGGTTGATTGCATTCAACGCGGCGAGCCAGACTATATGCCGTTGTTGTTTCGATAAAGCACGGCGATGTTTTACGTGATCAGTTACGATATTCCCGACGACAAGCGGCGGCTCAAGATTGCGAATTTGCTAGAGGGCTATGCGGCGCGGGTGCAAAAGAGCGTGTTTGAGGCGCGTTTGGAACCGAACCAATATGCCGATTTACGCAAGCGGTTGAGCCGGTTGCTGAACGCGAAAGAAGACAATGTGCGATTTTATCGTTTGTGCGGCGCGTGCTGTGCTACCATTGAAACAGTTGGCCAAGTAGGCGTGACGCCTGAACCGGGGTTGAAAATCATTTGAGCGAAACTAGGAGCGAACCCCCTTGAAAAATATCGGCACATGCGGTCGAGCCAGCCGAGGGGTGCGCGGAGTGGCTGATTTGGAGGAAAAAGTGAATGGAACGAAAAAGCGAGCGCAAATAAGCCGGAAATATGGGGCGATTTTTACGATGATGGAGGAAAACGGTATGGACTAGCCAGAAAAGTTCAGGGGGACAGAAAATAAAAATGCCCGCGAGGGCATTACGATTTTGATTTTAATATCCTCAAT
>JBBIUF010000165.1:0-3072 GCA_037440365.1 Chloroflexota bacterium | reverse complement strand
GGCAGTTGCTACAAATCACGCCACCTGGTACTGGTGGATTGGCGTCACCGGAAGGCGCCGGATTAGCAGGCGCCTTCGGCGGCGTGGCGCTCGGTTGCGGCACGGGTATTGGCGTCGAATTGGACGGCGCGTTCGGTGGTGTGGTGCCAGGTTGCGTTGGATCAGATGGCACATCCACGGGTGTCGGATTGACGGGCGGCGTGGGTTGGGTGATCAACGGCGCACCGCAATTGCGGCAAAACTTGCTGGTATCTCGGTTGGGCGTGCTACATTTTGGACAGTTCATTCGCCTAGTTTCTGGGTCAATTGCCGGGTATCATAGCGTAACCGTTTTGTGCCAGCGGCGGACATTTGCCCGCGCGCTTGTAGGTTCGCGGCTTCGTTCAACGCAATTTGCGCCAGATCGTTCTCGCCCATATTGATCAATCGCGTGGCGGCGGCTTGAAGTTTTTGCGTCGCGCCTGATACATCGCCGTTGGCGGCGTCTTGCAACGCGCGCGTTTGCAATTTGAACGCGCTCACTTTTTCGACCACGTTCATCACGCGCGGATCAATTGGCGCGGCGATCATATTCTCACTATAGGTAATGATGCAATCCTGGCGCAATTTCTGTCCAACCAGTCCCAAACTTGGCTGATTGTATTCCACGATCAGGTGCGCCAGTTGGTACGCACCCGGCGCGCGCGGCGGAACGAGCACCTCGAACAAGAGCGCCGATGTGCTGTCGCGGCTCATTTCGCCGAGCGGCAGATCGAGCGCGCGATCCACGAGCGGCAACGCGCCGAGGTCGGCGATGCTGGGTTGAACGCGATGCGCGCGCCGCAATTCGACACCTTGCATAAAACGCATTTTCAGTGTCACGTCGCGGAGCGCGATATTTTGCGCGCCGGACAATTCTTGATCGAACACGGCCGGAATTTCGGCGGGGTCATGAATGAAATAGGCGTTGCCGCCGCTCGCGTCCGCAATCGCGATCAGCAGTTCTTCGTTGAACTCGACACCCAAGCCGAGGGTGCTGATCGCGATGCCTGCTTGCGCGGCTTGATGTGCCAATGACTGACATTGAATCGCGTCGAGCGTAAAGCCATCGGTCAAGACGATCATGCGATTGACCCAATCGCGCGACAAGTTGCGTTGTACCTGATCCAAGCCTAGTTGCATACCGCTTGCCATGTAGGTTTCGTTGCCAAGTTCAAGCTGATCCAGGTCGTCAATCGCTTGCACGAGCGCGCGCTTGGTCTGTCCCGATTGTTGTTCGATCAGCACGCGCGCCTCACGCGCAAACGCGACGAGCGCAAAACGATCCTCGCCATCGAGTTTTTCGAGTGCGCTGTGCAGAGCCCGTTTGACGAAATCCACGTTGCGCGGCGCATCAATTTTGTACGATGCCGGCACATTGTCAAAATGCCACACGGCAATACCATCCACGGTGGTTTCGCTTGCCGCGCCCATCCGCGCCAACTCTTCAAATTGTCGTTGCGACAAGATAGGAATGCACATTGAATCGCTTTTGTCCACGATGATTCCCAGGTTGACGGGTAACGCGGTGGGTTGAACGTCTTGCGCCTGCGCTTGAATTTCGAGCAAGAGGTATCCCAAACGCATGGGCGTATTGGCAGGCACGCTGGCTTGATTCAAGGTGGTGGTGATTGTCAGTGGTTGATCCATTTATAATTTCTGCGTCAGGCGGCGCGTGTCATAGCGCAATTTTTTCGTGCCGTCTGCCGACATCTGTCCTTTTTGTTCCAGGTTCGCGGCTTCATCGAGCGCGGTTTGCGCCAGTTCACTTTCGCCCATATTGATGAGCCGGGTTGCGGCGGCTTGGAGTTTTTGCGTTGCGCCAGACACATCGCCACGCGCGGCATCTTCCAGCGCGCGTGTGTGCAATTTGAACGCGCTGATCGTTTCGACCAGGTTCATCACCTGCGGATTGACTGGCACGGGGTATGGGCTGGGCGTATATTGAATGAGGCAATCCTGGCGATCTTTTTGCGACATGCCTGCGCCGGGTTGAGTGTACTCGGTGATAATGTGCGCGAGTTGGAAGGAGCCGGGCGCGCGCGGTGGCATAAGCAATTCAAAGAGCAATGCAATATTGCCGTCGCGGTTTAATTCGCCGAGCGGCAAATCAATTGAACGATCCGCAACGGGCAAGACACCCAGGTCGGCAATGGTTGGCTTGACGCGATAGGCATGGCGCAGTTCGACGCCTTGCATGAAACGCATCTTGAGATCGAGATCGCGTAGGATGACGTTTTGCGCGCCGGCGAGTTCTTGCTCAAAGACCTTGGTGATTTCATCCAGGCTGTGAATCAAATACGCATTCCCGCCGCTCGCATCGGCAATCGAAATGAGCAGGTCTTCGTTAAACTCTGCGCCCAAGCCCATCGTGCTGACGGAGATGCCCGCTTGCGCGGCTTGCGTGGCGAGCGTGCGACATTGTTGCGCATCCGTCGTAAAACCGTCGGTCAAGACGATCATACGGTTGACCATCTCGCGCGAAAACCCGCGCCGCACTTCGTCAATGCCTTTTTGCATTCCGCTTGCCATGCGCGTTTCGTTGCCGAGTTTGAGCTTGTCCATCTCGTCAATTGCCTTGTCGAGCGCGCGTGTATTCGAGCCCGATTGGTTGCGAACCAGCACGCGCGCCTCGCGCGCAAAAACGATGAAGGCGTATTTGTCGCGCGGCGTGATGCGTTGCGCCACATCGTCGAGCGCGCGCTTGACGTGATCGCGCGGCGCGTTGTGTTGATATTCCGGCGGCATATTCTCAAACCGCATCGCGGCGACGCCATCAACGGTAATGTCGGTGACGCGCCCCATCTGCCGCAAGCGATTGATCTGCTCTTCGGTGAGCATCGTGATCGCCATCGAGTCGCTGTCGTCCACTACAATGCCGAGGTTGACGGGTAGAGCTGTGGCGCTCACCGCGCCGGGCTGGATTTGCACGAGCAGATACGCGAGCCGCACCGGGCTGTTGGCTGGCACGGCATCCTGGTTGAGCATTGCGGTTACGGAAAGTGTATTGGACATGGAGAACCTCAAATAATAACTATAGAGAAATATGGACAG
>JBBIUF010000164.1:0-3081 GCA_037440365.1 Chloroflexota bacterium | reverse complement strand
AGCAATTCACAAGCGCAAACATTATAAGCGCACTGTCAGACGAGTGTCAAGCGCAACCCACGCAACCGATTGACGACGCTGTACGTTAGGATTATAATCACACTGAAAGAAGGACTGACCTATGATGCGATTTGATCACTTTACCGAGCGGGCACAAGATGCGTTCGCGCGCGCGCACGAGATCATTCAACGCTATCGCCACTCGCAACTCGACGCGGAACATTTACTGCTTGCGCTCATCGAACAAACCGGCGGCGCGGTGCAAAGCATCCTGGATCGCGCCAACGTAGACGCCGATCTATTGCGCCAACGCCTGGATGATACGTTGCAAAACAACTCACGCGGATATTTTCCATTCAGCGGCGGCGGCCAAGCGCAAGTCTATGTAACCCCGCGCGTCAAACACGTCGTGGATGTCGCAAACGAAGAAGCCAATCGGCTCAAAGATGAATACGTTTCCACCGAACATTTATTGATCGCGCTCGCCGTGGAGCGCGACGGCGCGGCGGGACGCTTGCTCAACGAATTTGGTCTCTCGCGGGATCGCATCGTGCAAATGTTACCGGAAATTCGCGGCGGTCAACGCGTGACCGGTCCCGATGCCGAAGGCAAATACCGTGCGCTCGAAAAATATTCGCGCGATCTCACCGCGCTCGCGCGCGACGGCAAACTCGATCCGGTGATCGGACGCGACGAGGAAATTTTGCGCGTCATCCAAATTTTATCGCGCCGCACCAAAAATAATCCCGTGTTGATCGGCGAACCCGGTGTCGGCAAAACCGCCATCGTCGAAGGCTTGGCGCAGAAAATTATCGTGGGCGATGTCCCCGAACCCTTGATGAACAAGCGCGTCGTCGCGCTCGATCTCGGCGCAATGATCGCGGGCTCGCGATTTCGCGGCGAGTTTGAAGAACGTCTCAAAGCCGCCCTTGACGAAATCCACAACGCCAAAGGCGAAATCATTTTATTCATTGACGAATTGCACACCGTCGTCGGCGCGGGCGCGGCGATGGGCGCCATTGACGCCTCGAACATGATGAAGCCCGCGCTCGCCCGCGGCGAATTGCAATGTGTCGGCGCAACCACGCTTGACGAATATCGCACGCACATTGAAAAAGACGCCGCGCTCGAACGCCGCTTTTCACCGATCTATGTGGACGAGCCCGACGTGGACGCGACGATCAAAATGTTGCACGGGTTGCGCGAGCGCTATGAGCAACATCACCAGGTCAAGATTGACGATCAAGCGCTTGACGCCGCCGCTAAACTTTCGCACCGCTATGTCAGTAATCGGTTCTTGCCGGACAAGGCCATTGATTTGATTGACGAAGCCGCGGCGAAATTGCGCGTTGCCATTTTTTCAATGCCCGCCGAATTAAAAACCATGAAACTGCGCTTGCACCATTTGCAAAAAGAGGAAGAAGCCGCGTGGACCGCGCGCAACTATGAAGACGCCGCCAAGTCGCGCGCCGAACGACTCGCGCTCGAAACCGAGTTTGACGGCAAACGCACCGACTGGCAAAAAGAAAAAGGGTTGGACGATATCGTGGACGAAGAAGATATTGCCCAGGTCATTGCCAAATGGACTGGCATTCCAGTCAGCAAAATGTTGCAAACCGAAGCCGACAAATTGTTGCAAATGGAAACCAAATTGCACGAGCGCATTGTCGGGCAGGCTGAAGCGATCAACGCGGTGAGCGACGCAATTCGCCGCGCGCGCTCCGGGCTCGGCGATCCGAAACGGCCCATCGGCTCGTTCATCTTCCTGGGGCCAACCGGCGTTGGCAAAACCGCGCTTGCCCACGCCCTCGCCGAATTTTTGTTTGACGACCCTGACGCGCTGTTTCGCGTGGACATGAGCGAGTACCGTGAACGCCATACGGCTTCGCGGCTCATCGGCGCGCCACCGGGTTATATCGGTTACGAAGAAGGCGGGCAATTAACCGAAGCCGTGCGCCGCCGCCCCTACCAGGTTATCTTGTTCGACGAAATCGAAAAAGCGCATCCGGAAATTTGGAACACGCTGCTCCAAGTTTTGGAAGACGGACGCTTGACCGATGGGCAAGGGCATGTTGTGGATTTTCGCAACACGGTGATTATCATGACCTCCAATATCGGCACCGAGTTTGCGGAAAAAGGCGGGACGCTTGGCTTTCGCACGCGCGATGAGGAACACGAGAACAACAAGGATTACGCCGAAATCGAGGAATCGCTCAAGCACACCTTCCGGCCAGAATTTCTGAACCGGATTGACGAAGTGATCATCTTTCACGTCTTGAGCCGCGCACAAATCAAGGCAATTGTGGATTTGCAGATTCAGGAAATCGCGGCGCGCTTGCACGAGCAAGGCGTCGTAATTGAATTGACCGATGCGGCGCGCGAGTGGCTGGCACAAGAAGGCTTTGATCCGCAATTCGGCGCGCGCCCCTTGCGCCGCACGTTGCAACGCAAAGTGGAATCGCCCTTGTCGCGCAAATTGCTCGCGGGCGAATTCAAAACGGGCGATCACGTGATCGTGGACGCGAATGAAACCGAGGGGATTGTGTTTCACAAAACAGAGTCCGCGCCGATTCAAACGCCGATCGTGATGGAAACCCCGCAAACGCCAGTGACTAGCGCGTAAACCCCAAAAACCAAACTGCCGTCAACAAAATTGTTGACGGCAGTTTTTTATTTTGCCACGATGCCATTCAGTAGCATGAGCAGGATCGCCGAGATAAGCGGGACTGTGAGATTGTCAATTCCAAATGGTGAGAGCGCTTCAATGATCGCGGCGACGCAAGCCACGCTCAACGCAATGATCAGACTTGGGCCAAACGCATAACCAAACACGACCAGCGTCAACAGCACCGCGATGAGCGACAAGCCAAACATAGTCGCCGTGCCTTCGAGCGAGCGCGTTTGCCCAAACACCGTATACGGGTGCGCGCCGAACCGCATCCCGATGATCGCGGCAAACGCATCGCCCCAGGTCATTGGCATCAAGCTCGCGACAAGCAACGCGGGCTGGCTCCACAAGAGCGGGATCAATAATGAAAACGAAATTGGGAAATACACGGTGCCGAGTTGGTGCTTGGCGCC
>JBBIUF010000163.1:0-3097 GCA_037440365.1 Chloroflexota bacterium | reverse complement strand
CACGGCGGTCCGGACGAAGTCCGCATCGAAAAGAAATGAAACCGGCGCCCGCGAAACCTTTATGTTCAATCCACCTGGCAATGACGCGTGCATTCTAGTCACACCGCGCCATAGCCAGGTTTTCAATTTTCGCTTGCCAAGCGTTTGCTTTTCTGCTATGATCGCGGCGCGGAGGAACCCATGGCATATCGTGACTTGCGCGAATTTCTCGCGCGCCTCGAAAAAAACAAGCAACTCGTACGCATCGCCGCACCGGTGAGCCAAGATTTGGAAATTACCGAGATCGCCGATCGCGTGATGAAAGGCGCGCCGGCGAATAATACCGCGCTGTTATTTGAACATGTGCGCGGTCAAGCGATGCCGGTTGTGATCGGCCTGTTTGGCACCGAACAAAGAATGGCATGGGCGCTCGGCGTTGAACACGTGAATGATTTGAACGAAAAACTCGCCGAATTTATTTCGCTGGAAATGCCCAAGGGCTTGCTCGAAAAAGCGCAACGCGGCTTGGAAATGTTGAACGGCTTGAAAAACACCGAACCGCATTACGTCAGTCACGGCGCGTGCCAGCAAGTGATCGAAGAGAAACCCGCCCTATCCGCGATCCCGATTTTGCAATGCTGGCCCCACGATGCGGGACGCTATATCACCCTGCCCTCGGTGTTTAGCCGCGATCCGAAAACCGGCAAGCGCAATGTCGGCATGTATCGGCTCCAAGTGATGGACGACACCACACTCGGAATGCACTGGCAAAGACACAAGGGCGGCGCGGAGCATGAGCGCGTTGCGCGCGAGATCGGCGCAGAGAGAATTCCGGTTGCCGTGTCACTCGGCGGCGACCCCGCGATCATGTGGGCTGGGTCTGCGCCGCTCCCACCCGACATTGACGAGATGATGCTTGCGGGTTGGCTGCGTGCCAAATCCGTAGAGCTGTGCAAGTGTGTGTCGCAACCGTTGGAGGTTCCTGCCGATGCGGAAATTATCATCGAGGGCTATGTCGATCCGCGCGAGCAAAAAATGGAAGGGCCCTTTGGCGATCATACCGGCTATTATTCGAACGCAGATTATTATCCGGTGATGCACGTCACCGCGATCACGCACCGCCGCGATGCGATCTATCCCACGACGATTGTTGGCAAGCCGCCGATGGAAGACGTGTGGATGGGCAAAGCAACCGAGCGTTTGTTTTTGCCGTTGATGAAATTATTCCAGAGCGAGATTGTAGACGTGAATATGCCCGCCGAAGGCGCGTTCCACAATCTGGTGATCGTCAGCATCAAAAAACGCTACCCGGGTCAGCCGCGCAAAGTGATGTACGGCTTGTGGGGCATGGCGTTAATGTCGCTCACCAAGACCATTGTCGTGGTGGACGAAGACGTGGACGTGCAGAATTTGTCCCAGGTGGCGTTTGAAGTGCTGGCGAACTATGATCCGCTCCGCGATGTGCAAATTGTCAGCGGCGCGGCAGACGATTTGGATCACGCCGCGCTGGAGAAAAACTTTGGCGGCAAGCTGGGACTTGACGCGACCCGCAAAACCGATCGCGATCCGGGACCACACCAAAAATGGCCCCGCGAAATTGAGATGGCACCGGAGATCAAGGCGCTGGTCGATCAAAGGTGGCAGGAATACGGTTTCTAATGCGCCGATGAATCAATGTACCAATGTGCCAAACCAAGATGCCTGATAAATATCTCGCTTATGGGGAATGGGTCAATTGGCTCATTTGTATTGAATGCAATGAACCACGTCAAGATACTTTTAGACAATATCAAATTTGAACATACAATTTTTGCTCTGCCCTTTGCCTACCTGGGGATGGTGCTGGCGGCACATGGTTTGCCGACGCTGTGGCAATTCGTCTGGATCACGATCGCGATGGCGTCCGCGCGCACACTCGCCATGTCGCTCAACCGCTTGATTGACCGCGAACTTGACGCGCGCAACCCGCGCACACAGAATCGCCCCTTGCCCCGCGGATTGATTTCGCCGCGCGCCGTCGCGGGTATCTCGATTGTCGCATTTGCGCTATTTGAATTTGCCGCGTGGCAGTTGAATCCATTTTGTTTCTTGCTCTCGCCGGGCGCGCTCGTATTCCTGGTTGGCTATCATTACGCCAAACGCTATACATGGTTGTGTCATTGGATTCTCGGCATCACGGACGGGATCGCGGCGGCGGGCGGTTGGGCGGCGGTGCGCGGCTCACTCGATCCACTCGCGTACTTGCTCTGGTTTGTTGTCATCATGTGGATGGCAGGCTTTGATCTGATCTACGCGTGTCAAGATGTTCAAGTGGATCGACGCGAAGGACTGTTTTCAGTCCCGGCAAAATTCGGCATTCCGACTGCGCTCACCCTCGCACGGATCCATCACGCCATCACCGTGATCGCGCTGATCGCCGTTGGCATTGACGCGCAACTTGGCATCGGATACTGGCTCGGCGTGATCGTCGTCGCCGCATTGCTCGCGTATGAAAACGCAATTGTCAAGCCCACCGATTTATCGCGGCTCAATCTTGCCTTCTTTAATGTCAACGGTTACATCAGCGTCATTGTTTTTATCAGTGCCTTGTTAGGGTTGTGGAAAATCTAAATTAAAATGGAGTTCGATATGATGAGACGAAATCTGCTCGCTTTATTTACACTGGCGCTTCTCGCCGCGTGCGCGCCCGCCGCTACGCCACCGACTGCACCAGCCTCTACGCCGCAAGCCGGAACCACCGCAACGCGCGCGTCACTCCCGCCGACGAGCGCGGGCACGCTCCGCATCGGCGTTTTGCCGATCACAGATGTGGTGCCATTTTACATCGCGCTCAACCAGGGCTATTTCAAAGCCAATGGCATCAACGTGGAACTGGTCCCAGCATCCAGCGCGGCCGAGCGCGATCAAATGATGCTGACCCAGCAAATTGATGGCGAGTTGAACGACCTGGTTTCGACCGTCCTGTTCAACAAGGATCAGGCACGCATCAAGATTGTGCGGCAAGCGCGTATCGCGTTCAAGAACGCGGCCGAATATTGGATTCTGACGCCCAAAGATAGCGCGATCAAAACGGCGGCGGATTTGAAAGGCAAAGAGATTGCGATCTCGCAAAATTCGG
>JBBIUF010000162.1:0-3205 GCA_037440365.1 Chloroflexota bacterium | reverse complement strand
CAAAAAGATTATAACACTGGTTAAGAGACGACGCAATAGGCGATTCTTTAATTTTTCTTCACAATCGCCCCATCCACTTTGATCCCCACACCGCGCTACTTGTCTCCGCGTCTACCTATGCTATAATGCCGCGCAACGGAGGCACGCATGTCACTCACTCGCGTTCAAGTGCAACATATCGCCGAGTTGGCGAAACTTCAATTGAGCGATGACGAAATCAATCGCATGACGCAACAACTGTCCGCCATTCTCGATTACGCCGCGCGCTTGCAAGAACTCGACACGGATACGATTCCGCCGACTGCCAGCGTGGTGCCACTGCAAAACGTTTTGCGCGCGGATGTCGTTGCGCCCTCGCTCGCGCGCGCCGACGTGTTAGCCAACGCACCCGACCAGGATGAGAACGGCGAATTTTTTCGCGTCCGCGCAATTTTCAAGGAGTAAGCGATCGGGAATTGGGAATTGCGGCTGGGATTGCAATTCCTAATTCGCAGTTCGCGATTTGCAATTATGAACATCGCTTGGTTCGGACACGTCGCTTCCTCGCGCGCTAATGGACTCGTCACGTATTCGCACGAATTGATCAATGGCTTGCGCCAGCGCAACCAGCGCGTCACTTTTTTCTATCACACCAGCCGCGAGCGCGGCTTGGGTCATCGCGAATCTAGTGACATTCGCTTGGGTTCATTCGACTTGATGAAGCGCGCCATGCTCTCATCGCCCAAAGCGCGCGAAATTATCGAAAACACCATCGCCCGCGAACACATCCACGTCGCGCACATTTCGCTATCGTTCTCGCAACTCGATTTTAGTCTGCCTGAAATTTGCCACGACATGGGCGTGCCAACCGTCGCAACCTTGCATTTTCCGTACGGTCCACCAGAAACATTTTGGGGCAGTGCCGTGCGCGTTTTATATCGCATCTATTCCGGCTCACTGAAAAATTATGACGCCGTGATCGTATTCTCCGAAGCACAGCGCGCCTTGCTCGTGGATTATGGTGTTTCGCCGGAGCGCGTGCGCGTGATTCCAAACGGCGTGGATGTGGCAACTTATTCACCTGGCGCAAGCGATTACAAAACGCAAATCGGCGCGTCCGTCCTCGCGGCATACATCGGACGCATTGACGCTGAAAAAAATGTCGGCGATTTTCTAGAAGCCTTCCAAAAACTCGATCTCCCGCACGATCATAAAGCCGTCATCGTCGGCAATGGAACCGAACTGGCACGCTTGCGCCGCAAATTCGGCGATGACCCGCGCATCATTTTTCGCGGCTATGTCGGCGATTTGAGCGAACGCATCCGCATTTTTCGCGCGGCGGATATTTTTGTTCTGCCCTCCGCGATTGAAGGATTGTCGTTGGCAATGCTCGAAGCCATGGCGGCTGGCACCGCGGTCATCGCCACCAACGTTGGCGCGGACGCCGAGGCATTGCGTGGCGCGGGCGTGGTTGTGGACCTTGACGCGCTCGAAGAACAATTGCCACTTGCTTTGCGCATGTTGATCGAATATCCCGATTTTCGTCGCGACTTGCAAGTGCGCGCACGGCAACGCGCCATGTCCAATTACGCGCTCGAAACCAACATTGATCGCGTAGCCGATTTGTATAAAGAATTGACCCGAGACGGAGCGCGACCAACGTCTGCCTAATGCGGCACATCCCTTCGCTTGTGGAGGAATCTTGAAGCCCAATCAGCTCACCATTCATCACGCCCGTGAATTATTACAACGCGGCGAAATGAGTTCGATCGAATTGACCCGCGCCGTCCTGGAGCGCATTGACGCGGTAGACGCGCGCGTGCAAGCCTACCTCACGCTTGTCGCGGATCGCGCGCTTGAGCAAGCGCGCGACGCGGACGCGCAATGGGCGGCACATCGGCGCGCGGGAACAAATGCGCCTGCCTTGCTCGGTATTCCGATGGCGATCAAAGACGAGATTTGCACGCGCGGCGTACGGACGACCGCCGGTTCAAAAATTCTCAATAACTTTGTGCCGCCGTACAACGCAACCGTGATGGAAAAATTGAATGCGGCTGGCGGAATTCTGATTGGCAAAACAAACCAGGATGAATTTGCCATGGGCTCATCCACTGAAAACTCGCGCTATTTCACTTCGCACAATCCCTGGGATTTGGATCGCGTGCCGGGCGGATCAAGTGGTGGAAGCGCGGCGGCAGTTGCGGCAGACGAAACCTTGTTTGCACTTGGCACGGACACCGGCGGAAGCGTGCGTCAACCCGCGTCGCTCACCAATACCGTTGGCTTGCGTCCCACCTACGGCACAGTGTCGCGGTACGGCGTCATCGCGTTTGCGTCTTCGCTCGATCAAGTTGGACCGATCACGAAAGATGTGTACGACGCGGCAACCATCCTAAGCGTGATCGCCGGATACGATTCGCACGAAGCCACGTCGATTGATCGTCCTGTGCCGGATTATGCCGCATCGTTAGAAAGAACGCCGAGCACTGCGCCGCTCCAAGGTTTGCGCGTCGGTGTGCCGCGCGAGTATTTCATCCCCGGCATGCAACCCGCGGTTGAACAAGCTGTGCGCGATGCGATCCGCGTGCTGGAATCATTAGGCGCAACGACACACGAAATCACTCTGCCGCACACCGATTACGCCTTGCCAACGTACTATTTGCTCGCGCCCGCCGAAGCGTCCGCCAATCTCGCGCGGTACGATGGCGTCAAGTACGGCTATCGTTTAGAAGAGAGCAATGAGATGTGGGACGTGACACCCGCACTGGCGTGGGGTGCAAGTGTGCGCGCCACGCGCGGCGAAGGATTTGGTGCCGAGGTCAAGCGTCGCATCATGCTTGGCACGTATGCGCTCAGCACCGGATACTATGATGCCTACTATTTGAAAGCGCAAAAAGTGCGAACGCTGATCAAGCAAGATTTCGACCGCGCGTTTGAAACGGTGGACGTAATCATCGGACCCACTTCGCCTAGCACCGCGTTCAAGATCGGCGAGCGCGTAGACGATCCCCTGCAAATGTATCTCGCCGATGTGTTCACGCTCGCGCAACCACTCGCCGGCATCCCGGCGATTTCGCTTCCGTGTGGTTTTGCCGATGGCTTGCCGGTAGGCTTGCAAGTGATGGCACGCGCATTCGACGAAACGCGCATGTTGCACGTAGCCTATGCGTATGAGCAAGCAACCGAGTGGCACACAAGAAAACCGAGTTTGCCGTAGAGCGTCAAC
>JBBIUF010000161.1:221-3372 GCA_037440365.1 Chloroflexota bacterium | reverse complement strand
CTCAAAGCGCGCGCACGGTCGCCGCAAGCCCAAGTGTTTTTTCGCTTGTTGCGTAACCCGCCTGCCTTGATGGGCGCGCTCGTGATCGTGGCAATGGTGTTTGTCGCGCTCTTTGCGCCCTGGCTCGCGCCATACCCTTACGATCAGCAGAACCTGGCAATTGTGGAGCAAGCGCCGAGCGCGACGCATTGGCTTGGCACGGATGCGCTCGGACGCGATATGCTCAGTCGTTTGATCTGGGGCGCGCGCTCAGCGGTATTCGTGATCGTCATGGTTTCGATTGTTGACCTGGGACTGGGAATTCCGTTTGGCGCGGCGGCGGGCTATTTCGGCGGTTGGATCGATACGCTGGTGATGCGGGTTGCCGATGTCTTGTTCGCCTTTCCCGGCTTACTGTTTGTGTTTTTCATCGCCGCGACGATCAAACCTGCGATTTTGAATTGGGCAAAAAATGTTGGGTTGGGCGATCTGGCGCGCAGTGGCTATTTGGATTATGCTGTCGTCATCGTGGCGCTCGGCGTAATTGGGTGGGCGGGGCTGGCGCGGTTGGTGCGCGCGCAAGTCTTGGCAGTCAAGCAACGCGAATTTGTCATCGGCGCGCAAGCAATGGGCGTGCCAACCTGGACGATTATTGCGCGGCATATTTTGCCGAACGCGCTCGCCCCGGTCATCGTTGCGCTGTCGATGGGCATGGGCGATATTGCGCTCTCGGAAGGTTACCTAAGTTATCTGGGAATTGGCTTGCAACCACCTGCGCCCAGTTGGGGCAATATCTTGTCGGACAATGCGGGGCGTTATTGGCGAACCTTTCCGCAAATGATCTGGCTCGTGCTGATTCCGGGCGCGGTGCTTGCCGCGGTCGTCTTTGCGTTCAACTTTCTGGGCGATGGGTTGAATGAAGCGTTGAATCCAGAACTGGAAGGTTAAGCCTAATTGAGCAATCTGCAATTATAAATCTTTTGGAGGACGAATGACAACTTTACTCGAAGTCAAAGATTTAAGGACGGAATTTCACACTCAGGATGGGATCGTGCATGCCGTCAACGGCGTTTCGTTTACGGTGGATGAAGGCGAAACACTTGGCTTGGTCGGCGAATCCGGGTGCGGCAAAAGTGTTTCCATGTTGTCGGTGATGCGTTTGATTCCGGTGCCGCCAGGCAAAATCGCGGGCGGGCAAGTCATGTTTCAGGGGCGCGACCTGGTTAAAGTGGACGATGAAGAAATTCGTTCCGTGCGCGGCAACAAAATTGCGATGGTCTTTCAAGATCCGATGACCTCGCTCAATCCGGTGCTGACCATCAACACGCAAATTTCCGAAGCGCTGGAATTGCACTTGGGCATGACGAAAGAGCAAGCGCGCAAACGCAGTGTCGAACTCTTAAAAATGGTTGGCATCCCGGAAGCGGAAGGGCGCATTGACGATTATCCGCACCAATTTTCCGGCGGTATGCGTCAGCGCGTGATGATTGCCATGGCGTTGTCCTGCTCGCCGCAATTACTGATCGCCGACGAGCCGACGACTGCGCTCGACGTAACCATCCAGGCGCAGATCGTGGATATTGTGAAACGCCTAAAGAAGGAACTCGGCATGGCGATTATTTGGATCACGCACGACCTCGGCGTGATCGCGGGCATGGCGGATCGTATCAACGTCATGTATGCCGGATTTGTCGTCGAGTCGGCGTCGAATAAAGAATTGTTTGCGAATCCATTGCATCCCTATACGTTGGGTTTACTCGGCTCGATCCCGCGTTTGGACGAAGCGCATAAAGGCAAACTTACGCCGATTGAAGGGTTGCCGCCGGATTTGATTGACATGCCCAAGGGCTGTCCATTTTACGACCGCTGTCGCTTCCGCACCGACCAGTGCGCGACGGCGAATCCGGTTTTGGAATTGCAAGCGGTGCGGCACCAAGTCGCGTGTTGGAACTGGCAAGACGTGGTGAAACAACGCGACGCCATCCTCAAGCGCTAGTCTGATATTTCATAGGGAGTTTTCAAAATGGCAAATACTCAAAAAGTGCTCCTCCAAGTCAAGGGATTGAAAAAGTATTTTCCGATTAACCAGGGCATTCTCATTCAGCGTAAAGTGGCGGATGTCAAAGCAGTCGACGGGCTCGATTTTGAGATCAACCGCGGCGAAACGTTGGGCTTGGTTGGCGAGTCCGGGTGCGGCAAGTCCACAACCGGGCGCACGATCTTGCAATTGTACCGCCCAACCGAAGGTCACGTCATCTTTCAAGACAAAGACCTGGCGACGATGAAGGGCGAAGAGTTACGCAAGATGCGCCGCAATATGCAGATGATTTTCCAAGACCCGTATGCCTCGCTCAACCCACGCATGACGGTGGGCGATATTATTGGCGAGCCGCTCGAAGTGCACAATATTGCCAAAGGCAAAGAGAAAAAAGAGCGCGTGCAAGAATTGTTGCAAATCGTCGGCTTGAATCCTTATTTCGTCAACCGTTATCCGCACGAATTTTCCGGCGGTCAGCGTCAGCGCATTGGCGTCGCGCGCGCGCTTGCGGTGAATCCTGACTTTATCGTCTGCGACGAGCCGATTAGCGCGCTCGACGTTTCGATCCAAGCGCAGATTATCAACTTGCTGGAAGAACTGCAACAAAAATTCAACCTCACCTATTTGTTTATCGCGCACGACTTGTCCGTAGTGCGTCACATTTCGGATCGCATTGCGGTGATGTATCTCGGCAAGATCGTCGAGTTGACGAATCGCAACGCGCTCTACGATAATCCACTCCATCCGTATACCAAAGCGTTATTGTCCGCGGTGCCGATCCCCGATCCGGTCGTCGAAGAAAAACGCGAGCGGATTATTTTGGTCGGCGACGTGCCGAGCCCAGTCAAGCCGCCGAGCGGTTGCCGTTTTCATACGCGGTGTCCGCTGGCAATTGATATTTGCAAAAAAGTCGATCCCGAATGGCGAGATGTCGGCAACGGGCACTGGGTTGCATGCCACGTGGTTTAAGCGCGATCAAAAATCAATTTCGTTGACTATTCGGATCAGTTGTGATATAGTCGCACCACTTGTTCGCCAATAAGCTTCCCACCGATTATATCGCCGTGTTTGCTCCGCGATGTTACAATTTGAAAGGGAGGTGATCACCAGCATTGCTCAATTGTAATTTCACCA
>JBBIUF010000161.1:0-211 GCA_037440365.1 Chloroflexota bacterium | reverse complement strand
TGGTGAAATTACAATTGAGCAATGCTGGTGATCACCTCCCTTTCAAATTGTAATTTCACCACCAGCACGTAAATTTTAGGAGGAGAAGGAAAAGATGAAAAAGTTCGTATTGTATGCCGCGCTCGTCCTCGTTGTGGCGATCTTCGCCGTGGCATGCGCCCCCGCGGCAACGGTTGCGCCAACCAAAGCGCCGACGGTTGCGCCGACCGCC
>JBBIUF010000160.1:0-3491 GCA_037440365.1 Chloroflexota bacterium | reverse complement strand
CGATGCGATCCACCGGCTTGCCTTCCGCCGCGCGGCGTTCGAGCGCGCGGACGTACGCCCACGCCACTTGCGCGTATGCCTGGACCGAAAACAACAACGTAATGTTGATGTTGAGTCCGGCATACAAACATTCTTCAATCGCCGGTACGCCCTCAACCGTGCCGGGAATTTTGATCATCACATTGGGGCGATGCACCGCTTTGAAAATGCGTTTGGCTTCGGCGGTCGTCACTGCGGTGTCATGCGCCAATTTCGGCGAAACCTCGATGCTCACAAAACCGTCCGCGCCCTGGGTCGCGTCGTACACTGGGCGAAACACATCGCATGCCATTTGCACATCTTGAATCGCGAGCGCGTCGTAGATTTCAAATGCGTTTTTGCCCGCGTCGATCAATTGGTTCATCGCCGCGGCGTAATCAGCGGAATTTCCCGCAATGGCTTTTTCGAAAATGCTGGGGTTGGAGGTTTCGCCGCTGATCCCGTCGGCGTCAAGCAGTTGTGTCAAACCGCCTGAGCGAATCTGAGATCGGCGGATATTGTCGAGCCAGATGGACTGTCCGAGTGCTTTGAGATCGAGTAGAGGATTGCTCATCGGAATTCTCCTTACGGTTGTTGGTGCTCTAGAGTGTTGACTTTGTCCAGCCGCCGTTGAAAACGCGGTTCAGTTGAAAATGTGGCGGCGCAAAAGGCGCGCACGAGTTCGCGCGTCAGTTCATCGGCGATAATGCGCGCGCCGAGGCATAGCACATTCATCGCATCGTGTTCGACGCCTTGATGCGCCGCGTAGGTGTCGTGACAGACGCAGGCGCGGATGCCGCGCAGTTTGTTTGCGGCAATGCACGCACCCACGCCCGAGCCGCAGATCAGCACGCCGCGTTCCGCCTCGCCGCGTTGGATCGCCAAGCCGAGCGCGAGCGCATAATCCGAATAATCATCACCGGGAACAATTTCATCCGCGCCGCAATCAATCACGACGTGTCCCAGTCTTTGCAATTCATCCAGCACAGTCGCTTTGAGTGTAAAGCCACCGTGATCCACGCCCACTGCGATGTTCATGCACACCTCGAACTAGATTAATTTTGAAAAACTGGTCGGTGCAAGAATGTGATTCGTAATCGAAACGGTCAGCGGTCCGCCGGCTTCGGTCTCAGCTTTCGCTTTGACCCAATCGGGGTCCTTCATAAATTCATCCCATTTTTTTTGCCGCTCGCCCAGGTCTTGCCATTCCAGCAGGTAATACAAATCATTGTTACTCTCGCCGATCAGTGTCGTCCAAAAACCGATTTGGCGAATCCCGTGCTTGTCCCACAATGTGAGCGTGATCGTTTCAAAGCGTTTGAGCAGGTCGCCGAGTTTGCCCGGCGTTGCGTGATAGATGCGCAGTTCGTACAGCATGGTTTCTCCCAACAATTTATTTTTCGATCAATTTTTTCGCGCGCGCCACTACATGGTCCACGGTGAATCCCAGTTTTTCAAAAATGATGGCGAAGGGCGCGGATGCGCCAAAACGATCCACGCCGATCACATCGTCGGCGTACTTGTGCCAGCCAAGCGTGACGCCCGCTTCAACCGCGAGCGCGCGCACCGCCGAGGGCAACACGGTTGCGCGGTACTCGGACGATTGTTGCTCGAACAATTCCCAGGACGGCATCGAGACAACGCGCGCGGCGATCCCTTGCTCCGTCAATTTTTTCTGCGCGCCAACGACAAGAGCCAGCTCGGAGCCAGTCGCGATCAGAATCACGTCTGGTGAGCCGTTGGGCGCATCGCTCAAAATATATGCGCCGCGCCGCGCACCTTCGGCGGAAGCAAACTGCGCGCGATCGAGCGTCGGCATATTTTGTCGCGAGAACAAGAGCGCAACGGGGCCCTTGGCTTCCATCGCAATTTTCCACGCGACGGCGGTTTCGTTCGCGTCGCCGGGGCGCAGAACAGTCAGATGGGGAATCGCGCGCAGTGCGGCAAAATGTTCGACGGGTTCGTGCGTGGGGCCATCTTCGCCGACGCCCACACTGTCATGCGTGAACACAAAAATAACATGCGTCTGCATGATCGCCGCAAGCCGGATCGCACCCCGCATGTAATCGCTGAACGTGAGAAATGTCGCGGTGAATGGAATAATGCCACCGTGCGCCGCGAGGCCATTTGCAAGCGCGCCCATCGCGTGTTCGCGCACGCCAAAGGCAATGTTGCGTCCGGCGTAACTCCACGATCCGCCAACCGCGCCTTGGACTGCGCTGGGCTGGTCCTGCGGCGGCTCAAAATCGCCCAGCCCTTTCATCGCCGTGTTCGTCGAAGGATTCAAGTCCGCTGATCCGCCGATCAAGGTTGGCACGCGCGGCGCAATCTTGTTTAGCACTTGGCTCGATGCGGCACGGGTCGCGAGCCCTTTCGCCTCGGCAGGAAACACGGGAATATCCGCGTCCCAGTTCGCGGGCAATTCGCCGCGCATTGCTTGGTCAAATTCGCGGGCGAGATCAGGAAACGCTTTTTCGTATGCCGCAAATTTTGCGTTCCATGCGCTTTCTAATTTTTCGCCTGTGTCGAGTGCGGCGCGGAAATGTTCGAGCGCTTCGCCCGGCACGACAAACGCTTCGTCGGGATTCCAACCCAGGTTCGCTTTTGTCACTTTGACTTCATCGGGACCGAGCGGCGAGCCATGCACCTCGAATGTATTCGCTTTGTGCGGCGAGCCGTACCCAATCGTCGTGTGAACCAAGATCAACGCGGGATGTTCCGTGTCAGCGCGCGCGGCTTGCAAGGCGCGGTCAATCGCGGCGAGATCATTGCCGTCGTCCACGCGAATCGTTTGCCAGCCATACGCTTCAAAGCGTTTCGCGCGATCTTCGGTAAACGATAGATTGGTCGAACCGGCAAGCGAAATGCGATTGTCGTCGTACAACACGGTGAGCTTGCCCAGTTTCCAGTGTCCCGCGAGTGACGCGGCTTCGGCGGTAACGCCTTCCATCAAGTCGCCGTCGCCCGCGATGGCATAGGTGTAATGGTTGACGATTTCATAGCCGGGGCGATTGTATTTTGCGGATAGAAATGCTTCCGCCATCGCCATGCCAATCGCGTTGCTGAATCCTTGTCCGAGTGGACCCGTTGTCACTTCGACGCCGGGCGCGACGCCGCGTTCGGGATGTCCCGGCGTTTTGCTGTCCCATTGACGAAATTGTTTAAGGTCATCAAGCGAGAGATCGTAACCTGTGAGGTGCAACAACGCATAGAGCAACATCGAGCCATGGCCGCCCGACAGCACAAAGCGGTCGCGATCGTACCAGTGCGGGTTGGCGGGATTGTGCTTGAGGTAGCGCGTCCACAAGGCATACGCCATTGGCGCGCCGCCCATCGGCAAGCCAGGATGCCCACTGTTCGCCTTCTGGATCGCGTCCACGGCAAGCAAGCGGATGGTGTTGATGCAAAGTTGGTCAAGTGTTGGTTGGGTCATTGGGTTCTCCACATGCGAATTAGGAATTGCGAAGTGCGAG
>JBBIUF010000159.1:1373-3524 GCA_037440365.1 Chloroflexota bacterium | reverse complement strand
CGCGCCCCACTTCCAAACCGCTCAGCCGAATCAACTCACGCGCCAAGTCGTCAATCTTGATCGGCTCGCCCATATCCAGCACAAAAATTTCGCCGCCCTTGCCCAGCGTCGTCGCCTGCAGAACCAACTGCACGGCTTCGGGAATCGTCATGAAATACCGGCGCACATCAGGATGTGTCACCGTCACCGGTCCGCCTTGCGCGATCTGTTGTTTGAAAAACGGGACCACGCTCCCGCGCGAACCCAGGACGTTGCCAAAACGCACCACAACATAAATGCGCCCCGTGCGCGCAACGGCATCTTGCACGATCAATTCGGCGGCGCGTTTCGTCGCGCCCATCACGCTCGTCGGATTCACCGCCTTGTCGGTCGAGATGAGCAGAAAGCGTTCGACCCCGTTAGCAAGCGACGCTTGCACGACGTTGCGCGTGCCCAGCACATTGTTCGTGACCGCATCTTCCAGATTGCTTTCCATTAACGGGACGTGTTTATGTGCCGCCGCATGAAAAACTAGGTGCGGGCGCTGGGTAGCAAAAATGGCTTGCAGGCGCGCCCAATCGCGGACATCCGCAATGATCGGCGTCAACGCCAACGCCGGATACGCATGGCGCAACTCGTTATGAATATCAAAGATGCTATTTTCGCCGTGCCCCAACAAAACCAGCGCGGCGGGATTGCAACGCGCAATTTGCCGGCACAGCTCACTGCCAATCGATCCGCCCGCGCCGGTGACCAGCACCCGCTTTGCCCGCACAATTTGTATGACCGCATTCGTGTCCGTCACGACCGGTTCACGCCGCAACAGGTCGCCAATGTCTACCGGGCGCAATTGGTTGACCGTGACGCTTCCGTCCAACAGTTCAAACATACCCGGCACGGTTTTGACCGGCAATTGCAGAGTTTGGCACAGTTGGGTTATTTCACGAATCGCCTTACCCGATGCCGTCGGCATGGCAATGACCGCTTGTTGCACGGCATACTCGCGCACGACCGTTGCCAAGGTATCCCGATCGCCCACCACCGGAACGCCGTGAATGACCACGCCTTGCTTGCGCGGATCCATATCGAGAAATGCCACCGGTTGCAAGCCGAGTTGCGGATTCGCCTGCATTTCCTTGACAATCATCGTCCCGGCATCGCCCGCGCCAAAGATGACCACGCGCGTCACCTGCGCGGCGGGTACCTGCTGATACCGCCGCGCCACGCGGTCCAACAAGCGCACGCTAAAACGCAAACTGGCGACCGCGAGAAAAACGAAAATGCCATCGAGTAGCGGCAACGAAAGGGGAAGCCGGTTCTGCATCAAGCCGATGGGTTCAAGCACGCCGACGAGCAATAGCGCGATCAAGAGCGTGGAGGTAAACACGGCAAGCGTAATTTGCACGCCTTCGTCCACGCTGGCATAGCGCCAATACCGCGCATACAACCCAAACTGAATGAACACAATCCAACGCACGGCAGTCGCCACGAGAATATAGAGCGCCAGCGCGTCCAGCACGCGCAAGATATATACCGCGCCTGAAACCCCATCCACCCCATCAACGCGAATCCACAATGCCAGGACTGGCGCAAGGCAAAACACCGCAAAATCCATCACAAAGAAATGACGGTTGCGGAGATGGAACAAGAACTGCGCTAGCCAATCGATCCAAGACTTGGAAATATTCACAGGCTAAATTTCATCCCATTGAAAAAATCCCAGGACAAAGCAAAGACAGAACCGTTTGGATAATAACCCAACCATCTTGGACCAAACTGCGCCGCTGAAGATAATCCAGCTCTAGCGCCAATTTTTGGGGCATCACGACGCTGACATAATGAGTTTCCCAAGTTTGCCCCTGAAGCAAGGACTCTTCGTGTCGAAACTGCAATGAAGCTAGACTCGTCATCCCAGGTTTAACTGATAGAACCTGGCGCTGGACTGGGGTATAGAGTGCCACATAGCGCGGGTCTTCCGGGCGGGGTCCAACGAGACTCATGTCACCCTTGATGACATTGAGCAATTGCGCTAGTTCATCAATTTTGTAATCGCGCAGAAACCGCCCTGCCCGCATAATGCGCGGATCGCCCTGCGTCGTAATGCCTGCGCCTAATCGGGCGGCATTGACCCGCATCGTTCGGAATTTATAAATCGAAAAAAATTTACCAGCC
>JBBIUF010000159.1:0-1363 GCA_037440365.1 Chloroflexota bacterium | reverse complement strand
ACGCGCTCACCCATGAAAAACACAGGACCCGGTGAATCCAGTTTGATGGCAATCCCAATCAGAAGAAAAAATGGCGCGAACAATCCCAATCCAAACGTCGCCCCAACAAGATCAACGCTTCGTTTGATCATCCTAGAGGCTATGCCGTTGCGTAACTTGGGTGACCGCATCAATGACATCCGTCACATCCTGATCATTCATCCGGGGATAGAGCGGCAAGGTAATCAACCGTTGATACTCGCGATATGCGACTGGGAAATCCTCTGGCTTGTAGCCATACTTGTCCCGATAGTACGGCTGAATGTGGTTCGGAATAAAGTGCACGCTCGTGCCAATATTCAGCATCTTGAGTTCTTCGATGAATTGCGCCCGGTTGATTTGCAAACGTTCAAGATTCAATCGAATTACATACAAATGTAAAGCCGACTCGACTTCTGGGCGGACAGTTGGCACCTGCAATTCGGGGAGTAACGCCAACGCCTCATTATAGCGCGCAACAATTTCGCGGCGGCGACGTTGAAAACCTTCCAATTTCTTCAATTGTTGCAAACCCAGCGACGCTTGAATATCGGTCATGTTGCACTTGAACCCAGGTAACACCACTTCATAGTACCATGACCCTTCCGCGCTGTATCGCTTGAACGCATCTCGGCTCATCCCGTGCAAACTCCACATGCGCGCCTGTCCAATGATCTCTGGATCGCCCGTCAACATTCCACCTTCAGCCGTCGTTAGATTCTTTGTCGCATAAAAACTAAAGGCGGTCAGATGGCGAGTGGCGAGTGGACTAGGGGGCATTGGTAATTGGTCATTGGACATTGAACTTCCAATCATTCGCCCTTTGTATTTGGCTGGTAACGCATGCGCCGCATCTTCCAACACAAAGAGATTGTGCCGTTCAGCAATCGCATCGATTGCATCCAGATCACATGGATGACCATACAGATGCACAGGCATAATTCCGCGTGTGCGTGGCGTGATGGCGCGGGCGATTTGGATTGGATCGATGTTAAGTGTGTCGGGTTTCACATCCACCAAAATTGGTTTTGCGCCCAAATGTTCAATCACATGGATCGTCGAGCAAAACGTCATCGGCGTGGTGATCACTTCATCGCCGGGCTGGAGACCTAATGCCGCAAGCCCGACGAGCATCGCATCAGTTGCCGAACTGACCGCGAGCGCGGCAGGCGCGCCGATATAGTCCACAAATTCTTGCTCAAACCGTTTGGTCTTGGGTCCGGTGGTGATCCAATCAGAACGGAGAGTGTCAAGCACCTCATCCAGTTCCTCTTGACCCAGTGACGGAGGGGAAAATGAGAGAAAAGAATCACGCATGTTGCGGCTTCTGCGACAAATATATCAT
>JBBIUF010000158.1:3075-3845 GCA_037440365.1 Chloroflexota bacterium | reverse complement strand
TCGCAAACCCATTATGTTATCGGGTATGGCACTTGCGGTCCTCACGTACTATCCCATTTATGGAATGATGGCATCGTTTGCGCCCGCGGATCCAAGGCAATATTTCTTGTTCTCCTACCAGGGTTATAACCCTATAGCACTGTGCCTGTTAGTGCTAGCCCAAGTTGTGTACGCCGCAATGGTGTTTGCTCCAATAGCCGCCTTTCTCGCCGAGATGTTCCCCACGCCGGCTCGCGTCACTTGGCTATCAACAGTATTTCATGTTGGTAGTGGCGTATTCGGCGGACTTGTGCCAATTATTGGCTTGACGATTATTCAAAGTACTGGAAACTATTATGCCGGTTTGTGGTGGCCCATGCTCATTGCTGGTGCATGCGTGATCATTGGTGCAGGGTTCATTCGTGAAACCAATCAAGTAGACCTCGCAAACATTAGATAAGGTACCAAAGGAGATGTGACATGTCTCGTCCCTGGCGCATTTACTATAACATCGTGTTTGGCGGAATCGGCGGATTGCTCGCGTGGCTATTCGTCGGCTCGCTCCCTGACCTGATTCAGAACGCTCTCTTTTGGGAATTACTCACCGGCGCAGTCGCGGGTGCAGGCATCGGCGCACTGCTCGGCGCAGTGGACGGCACGCTCGGCAAACAAGTCGGACGATTCATCCTCGGCACAATTCGCGGCGGCATCCTGGGTCTCGTCGGCGGCATCATCGGACTCGCCATCGGCGAAGGCGTGTTTGTCCTCACGCAAGGCGGCTTGCTCGGACG
>JBBIUF010000158.1:0-3065 GCA_037440365.1 Chloroflexota bacterium | reverse complement strand
CGAAGGCATTGCGAATCGCGCGCCGCTAAAAATCAGCTACGGCATCATCGGTGGCACGCTCGGCGGCTTGCTTGGCGGCGCATTGTTCGAGGAACTGACCCAGCTTGCGATCTCGGTTGTGCCAGCCAGCGGCACCTTCGATCCGCAACAAATGGCGTGGATGCAATCCGCCGCGGGCGCGCTCGGTCTCGTTCTGGTCGGCGCAATGATCGGCTCGCTGATCGCGCTCGTCGAAACCGTGCTGGTGAAAGCATGGTTCAAAGTCGTGCGCGGCAAACAAGAAGGCAAGGATTTCAACATCGTCAAAGGCGTGATGACGATTGGCGGCGATGATCGCAATGATATTCCGGTGTACGACGCGCACGCGGGACAGCACGCGGCAACCGTGCGCCAAGCCGGCAAAGAGATTCGCGTGGAAGGCGCGGCATCGCTCATTCGCGCGGGAACAAACCAGCCGATCCCCATCACCCAGGCTGTCGCGCTGATGGACGGCGACAAGATCATCGTCGGCAACACAATGTTGTTATATCGCCAGCGTAAATGATTTATTTGTAGAGACGTTACCTTAACGTCTCTACAACGTACAACCCAGAGGTTATGATGAAATCAGCCATCCGCATCCTGGTTTTGCTTGGCGTCCTGTTGTGCGCGATCCCCGCCGCCGCGCAAACTCCCGTCACGGTAAAAATTTTTGGCTTTGACGCGGGCAAGTTTCCCACGGTGCGCGCGTTCGTCAGCGTCACCGACGCGAACGGGCGCGCGATTCAAGCGTTAAAGCAAGAACAATTCAAACTCGTCGAAGACGGACGCAACGCCGAGATTGTCGCAATCAATGTCAGCAACGATCCGATCCACGTCGGCATGTTGATCGATCATAGCGGCAGTATGGGACAGCCGACTAGCAAATTGAATGATGCGCGCACAGCGGCGAGCGCGTTCGTGGATCAGATGCGCGCGCAAGACGAAGCGTTCGTCACCATGTTCGATAACAACACCGTTGATTTACAGGATTTCACAAATGATCACGCCTTGCTTCAACGCGCCATCCAAAAAATTGACGTGGGCGGCGGCACGTCATTCTACGACGCGGTGTATACCAGCGCGCTGAAATTTGAATCGCGCAAAGACCAACGCAAAAACGCCATCATCGTTCTCTCGGATGGCGTAGATAACCGCGAAGAGCAAAATCCGCTCGCCGCATTGTTTGGCAGTCCAGGGAGCAAGCACACGCTCGACGAAGCAATTGCCAAGGTGAACGAATTGAAACTCGCCGTCTATACCATCGGCTTGGGAAGCGATGCCGACACCTCGCGTCTGCAAAAAATGGCAACCGCTACCGGCGGCAAATTTTACGCCGCGCCAAACAGCAGTGAATTAAAAGAATTGTACCAGCGCATCGCCGAGCAACTGCAAAAAGAATACGCGGTAGATTTCAAATCACCGCGCGCGTATGCGGATGGCACGCAACGCCAGGTCCAAGTGACGATCACGCTCGCCGATGGCACAACGCAAACCGTGAACGGAATTTACGTGGCGGGATTTTTGTTCAACCGCATTCACGCTGATTGGTTGATCGGCGCGTTCCTGGGATTGATCTTGCTCACGCTCGGCGTCACACCCGGTTTGCTGGGATTGATCTTCAAGCCGCGCGCGCCCGCGCCGCAACCTGCGCCCACTTCGATGCAAGCGCCGCAAACGCAACCACCCGCGACGATGCCCTGTCCGCGTTGTGGCCGCCCGGTGCGCGTGGGCGCGCGCTTTTGCGGCAATTGCCGCACCCCGCTCGGCGCGCCCACCATGCCGCCGCCACCACCGATCGCGCCACAGCCGCCGCGTTGTCCGAACTGTGGCAACCCAGTGCGCGCCGGCGCAAAATTCTGCGGCACCTGCCGCGCGCGTTTAGGATAATCTCATGCTCATTAATGGAACCATTTTGCAAAATCGCTATCAAATCATCCGCGAACTCGGCGCGGGCGGTATGGGCGCGGTATACCTGGCGCGGCATATCAGCTTGAATCAATTGGTTGCACTCAAGGAAAATTTCTCGAATGACCCAGCCGCCTTGACGCAATTTCAAACTGAGGCGGCAATCCTTGCTCGGCTTTCGCATCCCAATCTGCCGCGCGTCACCGATTTTTTTGTTGAGCCGGGCGGTTTGCATTATCTCGTAATGGATTACATCGAAGGAAAAAACCTGGACGACCTGGTAACACAACGCGGCGCGCTAAGTGAAGCCGACACGCTGGCGTGGATGCACCAAATTTTTGGCGCGGTGGAATACTTGCATGCCAATCAGATCATCCACCGCGACATTAAACCACAGAATATCATCATCACGCCGCAAAACCAAGCCATGCTCGTGGACTTTGGCATTGCTAAAATCCATGCGCCTGGACAAGCCACTAGCCCCGGCGCGCGTTCTCAGGGTTCGCCCGGATTTGCACCGCTCGAGCAATACAGTGGCGGCACCGATGAACGCTCCGACATTTATTCGCTTGGCGCGACATTGTACTATGTTCTGCTTGGTATCACCCCAACGGAATCGCCGTTGCGCGGCACCGGCGCGCCGCTCACACCACCGCGCCAAATCAACTCGGCAATTTCGCCGAACACCGAAGCGGTCATTCTTAAAGCAATGAATCTTGCCCCTGCGCGGCGCTTTACATCAGTTACGCTGATGAAGCAAACACTGATCCCAAGCGCACCGCCGCCACCTGCCACGCCAGCGTCCAATCCAACCGCGCCAACCGTTCCACTATCGGGTTCACGCAAGCCCTGGCTCATACCGGTTGCGCTAGTGGCGGGGATGTTCGTGCTGGGATTAGCCACGTGCCTGATGTTTTTCCTTTGGCAACCTGCGCTAATCGCCAAGGCAACCACGACGCCAACTGTCCGCGTCGCGCTTGCGGCAACGCCGCGACCTGGGATCGCACCGCCGCCACCTGCCACGACAGTGGCAATTCCAACCGACACGCCGACGCCAACGCTGGACGCGCAACAAACGGCGATTGCGCGCGATCAACGCACGCAAACCGCGGTGAGCGGTCAGCAAACGGCGGATGCGC
>JBBIUF010000157.1:0-3906 GCA_037440365.1 Chloroflexota bacterium | reverse complement strand
CGCCCAATCAAACGGTTTCACGCGCCGCAATTCTTCATCGCTCGTCACCAAATAATCGGTACTAATCAAACTGTTGCCGCATTTGATATTGTTGCTCAAGTCGGGCAAGAGCGTTTGGTTGAACAACGTCCGCTCGTTGTGCGCCTCATCGCTCCGCGTGTCCTCCAACGCTTTGAGCGATAACGACAAGCGCGTAACCTCGACCGCTTGCGGGTCAATGTCCACGCCGAAAAGATTGTTCAACAAAATCTGGCGTTTGAGTTTTGCCGTCAAACGCACGCGCCCGTCTTCGTCTACATAGTACGCGTCGCGATCACGGTTGGTAGAGACGTTGTATACAACGTCTCTACCTGTGTAATAATTCCGATGCCATTCGATCAACGTTTCGTATGCGCCGAGCAAAAACGATCCTGAACCGCACGCGGGATCGAGAATTTTCAATGCCGCAACATCAGCAGGCGTCTGGCAATCCGCGAGCAATTTGCCAACGGTGTTTTTCACGATGTAATCCACGATGTATTGCGGCGTGTAATAAACGCCGCCCGCTTTGCGCACTTCGGGCTTGTCCTCGATTTTCACGCGCGCGTCGGTCGCGTGAACGACGCGACCCAGGAAGCGTTCGTAAATTGTCCCCAGGATTTCAACCGGCAAGACGGCGAAATTGTACGGCGAATTTTCGGGAAGCAGATCGTTGAGGATGCCGCGCACGACGGAATTGTTGACAATGACCTGTTCCAATTCCTGACGCGGCGCAAAAATACTGCCGTTGTACATCCCGTTCAATTCGGCAAAGAGATTTTGGCACGCCGCAAACCAGCCGTGATCATCATCCGCCAAACCATCGCGCTCGACAATCTGCGCCATCTGCGTCAAATAGTCTCGCTCGATTTCACGGTCGCTCAAGACTTTGACAAAGATCAAACGGTCAATGAGCAACTGGACCGCCGCCGTCAACACATTGCCATCGAGCGTCTTGTCGTGCGATTTCATATTTTTGGCGAGCCGCACGCGCCAGCCGTCTTGTGCATCGTCGAGCGCGGCGAGGAATGCCTTGTCCGGCGGAATGCGATTCGCTTGCACTTTATTCGGCGAAAGATAACGCGCCCAGATTCCCGTTTTGCGTTCGCGGCTTGCGGCAAGCACGTTATTCCGCTCGAACAATTCCCACAGTTCGTCGAAATGAGCGACGTAATCCGAATATTGCCAATCGATCACGCGAAAATTTTTGATGACCTCGGGTTTGTGCGCCAACAAGGTGCAATCCAGCACGACAAATTCTTGAAAATCGGTGAGGATCGCAAAATCAATTTTTTTCGACGGCGCATTGTTCTGCGTCGAATACGCATAGGCATACACCTGATTGAGCCAGCGCGGATCGTGCATATCGTACTTTACCTTTTTCGCATCCATCACAAAGAGATGCTGACCGTCCAGTTGAAGAACGTAATCGGGGCGACTGCCTTCGCGGGTGGTGCGTTGCAGGACAAATTCCCATTGCGGCTCGGACAAGCCAAAATTGTCCACGTTCCAATTGAGCAAACGAAACAACGGGCGCACGAAATTGTTTTCGATCATCGCTTCTTCGGCATTGGTGAGTGCGGCTTGATCCTGCCGAAATTGCGCGACGAGTTGTGCGATTTCGATTTGGGCTTGAGTTTTTGTGTATGGCATAGACCTAGTATAATGGGATTGTGCGGTTGGGTCAAAACCCCAAGTGGTTTGTCAAAATTCTCTACCTGGCATATTATCTCAGCCAGCGGAGCGCTCAAAATGAATCTCTCGCATCCCTATCTCTGGCTCTCGGAAAAAATTCAGGCGCGCGTGTTTGCGGTGGCGGTTCCTGCCGCGCTGGTGGCAATGTACGTTGAGCAAGTGACGGGCAAGCCATTGGTGACGGACGCCGCGCCGTCAGGCATTGTTTCGTACGAGTTGGCGGGCACATTGGCGAACGCGCAAGCGATGGTGAAATCCTGGGGACCAGTGGGGCAAATTTTTGCTGGCGTCAACATCGGATTTGATTTTGTCTATATCATCACCTATGTCATCGCGATTGGCTTGGGGTGCGTTCTTGTCGCGCGCGGCGGATTTCTTACGACAGTGGGTAACGCCCTGGCGTGGGCAATCATCGCCGCCGGTGTGTTTGATTGCATCGAGAATTATAATTTGATTCAGATGTTGCTGGGCTATGGGCAAGAGGTAAATGCGCTCATGGCGCAGTGGTGCGCGATACCCAAGTTTGCCTTGATCGGTTTGGCGCTCGCCTATTTTTTCGTCGGCGGTGTGGTGGCGTTGGGGCTACGTTGGCGCGCGCGCCCGTTGGTTGGCTAACATGACGCGGCTGATTTTTTACGATGGCGATTGCGGTTTGTGCAGTGCCGTCGTGCGGTATCTCATTCGCGTAGATCGCGCGCGCGTGTTTCGCTATGCGCCGATTGCATCTGAATTGTACGCCGCGCTGGTGCATCACCCGGCAATGGATTCGGTTGTTTATGCGGAAATTACAAACGGGGGCGCGGCGCGCGCGTGGTATTTTTCGGACGCGGTGATCCAGATTGGCGATGCGCTAGGTGGGGTGCATCGCGTTGGCGGCAAGGTGTTGGCGTTGGTGCCGCGCGCGCTCCGCGATGCAGGTTATTGCTTGGTGGCGCGCCATCGCAAACAGATTGCTGGCGCGGCGTGTCTCGTGCCGACGCCGGAAACCCGGTTGTTGTTTGTCGAGCGATTGGCGGATGTGAATGGCGATGTGTCGGCGTAAAAAATCCGCTTGAATTTCCATCCATCGGTAACAAACCATCTGCCGCAAATTTCTTGCGGCAGATGGTTTGTTCGGCGGAGCGTGCGCGCGCGGCTATCCTTGCACATAAGCCGGAATCGTTGCTAGTCCGGCGTCGCGCGCGGCGACGATGCGATGGCGCCCGTTCAGCACATCGTAGGTGCCATTCGGCTTGGCTTCCAAGGCAATTTTTTCAGCGCCATAGTACGAGTGGTAGACATCGTTATAGCCGCGCGTATGTCCGCTGGGGCTATAGTTGCCAATTTGCCATTGCTTGTCCCACGCATCAAACGTGTCCGCGTTGCCGCCTTGCGCGAGCGCGGGTTGCATTTGCTTGAGCATGGTCGCTTCGCGTTTCAGCGCGGCGTATTTTTCGGGATCGTTGAAATCATTCGCAGTTTTAATCTCGGTCGGGTTGATTTGATCGAGCGGCACCGTCGTCGTGCCGTTGAGGTTGTCATTCACGGAACCGGCATCGCGGATGCGCCGTTCACCTTTAGAGGCATCCACTTGCTCGATTGGATTCTTGATGCGATCACGTTCATAGCGTCCTGATTCGATGCCCATTGTTCTCCTTTGTCGCGATCCAATTTTTACCGCGCGGTGATCGTCACATAATTTGTACTGCCGTTCGCAAATTTCAGATCGCTCCAGTTTGCGCCGTCCGGCGAATAGTTGGGCGTGAAGGTGTAACTGCCAGTGCGATCCAGTGGACGGTTGACATCATACGTGAACGATTGACCGGGTTGCAGAGTGAAATTTTCCATCCACAGGAAATCGTAGGACGCGCCGCTACTGTGCCGTCCCTTGACGCCGAAAAAGCGCAGGGTGATCGCTTGTCCGCCGATGTTCTGAACCGTAAATTTGGCATTGACATTTTGACCGTGTGTGGGACTGTTCGGCGTCATGACTAAACCCTGTGTAATCACCACGCGCCCCGGCGAGGCGGGCGGCGGCACGGGTGTGCGGCTCGGTGTCGGTTGCGCGGGTTGTTGAATGGTGAACGACCAGGTATCGCTCCAGCCGCTTTCGACGTTGCTCGCGTTGCGCGCCTTGACGTGCCACTGCATTGTGCCGGGCCACATCGTGCCGATATGACATGAGGTGCCGCTTTGCCAACTGCACGGCGTCAT
>JBBIUF010000156.1:0-3958 GCA_037440365.1 Chloroflexota bacterium | reverse complement strand
ATGTTTGGTATAATCGCGCCGTGGAGGAAATGATGCAAACATTGCAAGAGTATTTTGAAATCGAGCAACAATTGTTGAAAAATGCGTCGCTGGACAAGGTAGATGCGATAGTGCATTTGCTTGAACACGCGCGCGCGGACGGTCGCAAAATTTTTCTATTTGGCAACGGCGGAAGCGCGTCCACGGCATCGCATTTTGCGTGCGATCTCGGCAAAGGCACGATCAAGCCCGGCCGTCCACGCATCAAGGTGATCGCGCTCAACGATAGTTTGCCGACGTTGACGGCGTATGCCAACGATTTTGGCTACGAGACCGTGTTTGCGGAACCGTTGCTCACGCTCGCCGAGCGCGGCGATTTGGCGATTGCGTTCAGTGGGAGCGGCAACTCGCCGAATGTGTTGCGCGGCATGGAAACAGCAGAGAAACTAGGTCTCACGACAGTCGGCTTTTCTGGTTTTGCGGGTGGCAAATTGAAAGACCGTGTTGAATATCATGTCAATGTGCCAAATGACGTGATGGGCATTATCGAAGATGTGCATTTGATTATGACACACGCGATTTGCGAAATGCTTAAACTAGAACATGCGCCCCACTAACGATCTATTACTCGCACTCGATTACGGCGGTACAAAACTTGCGGCGGCGATCACCGGACGCGGCGAACGCACGTGGCGCGCGCTCGAACGTTCGGTTTCGCCGCCGATCAAAGACGCGCAGTACGAAATCGCTACGATGAACGCACTCGCGCGCAAACTGCTCCGCGATGCCAAGCCCGCCGCAATCGGCGTGAGTTTCGGCGGACCGGTTGATCCAACCGGCGCGCGCGTGTTGCTCTCGCATCACGTTCCCGGCTGGGAAGATGTGCCGCTCCGCGATCAACTCCAAGCTGAATTTGATGCGCCGGTGCAAATCGGGAATGATGCGAACGTCGCCGCACTCGGCGAATACACGTTTGGGGCGGGACAGGGATGCGCGAGTTTGCTGTACGTCACCATCAGCACCGGCGTTGGCGGAGGCTGGATCGTGGATGGCAAAATCATCGTGGGCGCGGATGGCCTGGCGGCGGAAATTGGACATACCATTGTGGATCGCGCAGGTCCGCCGTGTGTGTGCGGTCGGCGCGGCTGTGTCGAAGCGATGGCATGCGGCACGGCGATTGCGCGTGATGCGCGCGCGCGTTTACGCGCCGAGCCAAACGCGGGCGCACTGTTACGCGATCTCGTCGGCAACGATCTCGATGCGGTGACAGGCGAAAAGATCGCGCGCGCGGCAAACGCGGGCGATGCGCTCGCGCAAGCCGTGATGGACGCCGCGGCGGACGCGCTCGGTTTTGGTATCGGTACGGCGATTACGCTGGGTAATCCAGACCGCGTGGTGTTGGGCGGCGGCGTTACAAAATCAGGCGAGCGTTGGTGGGCGCGCGTGCGCGCCGCCGCGCGCGCGAACGTTATGCCGCAAGCACGCGTTGACATTGTGCCTGCCCTGTTTAGCGACGATGCGCCGCTGTGGGGTGCGATTGCGCTCGCCGAAGCGTAATCGAGCAGTGGAAGAACGAACGTCTGTTCCGTTTTGCGCGTTGACAGATTTTGCGCGATGCGTATAATAATGGCGTATAAATTTCGCCGCCGAGCGCTAGTCAGCGAGAAGCCATTTGTCAATTTCGCCATCACCACGCGCACGTATCCCCGGCAACTCTATCTCATCTCGCGCAGTCTCTGCAAAAGTTAGTAGCGGAGAGCGCGTTTTTCTGCGCCGTTTTGAAGCGTACTTACAGCACCATGCCTTATCGCCCGTAACGATTCGCAATTATCTGGCGGATTTGCGGGCGTTTTCGCGTTGGCATACCACGCGCCATGCGCGGGCGCAGACATTCGCACCCGCCGATTTTCGCGCGTACCGCGAGCATTTATGCCGTGAGACCCAACATTCGCCTGCGACGGTAAATCGACGCTTGCAATCACTGCGCTTGTTTGGTCGTTTTTTACACGAGACCGGCGAGACTGCCGAAAACCCGACGCGCGAAATCACACTGGTGCAAAATGGAAATGGCAAATCGCCATCGCCGCGCATATTGACGAGTGCGGAGGCGGCGCGCTTGCTGGCCGCATTGCGCGCGGCGCGTCCCAGTTTAGCAGAACGTGATGCGGCGATTGTACAGTTGATGTTGCAAGCGGGGTTGCGCGTCAATGAAATTGCGGCGTTACGTTTGGGTGACGTGACGCTCAGAGGCAAATCCGCGCGGGTGGATGTGCAGAGCAAGCATGATGCTCAGCCGCGCCAAATTCCGCTCAATGCCCCAGCGGTGGCGGCGTTACGCACGTATTTGCCTACCCGCTCGACGATTCCGCGGGTTGACCATTTGTTTCTCAGTCAGCGCGGTCAGCCAATTTCGATGCGCTCGATTCAACGTCTTGTGGACACCTATGCGCGCGTTGCCGAATTGCCAAATGTGTGCGCACAAACGTTGCGGCATACTTGCGCGAAACGCATGTTGAACGAAGTCCAGGATGTTGAACTAGTTGCGCGCTGGTTAGGTCAGCGCAATGCCAAAGGTTTGGAAAAATACCAATCATCGGTCACACATCAAAAATAAATCGCGGATTGCCAAGCGTGCGGGAGATTGGGCGTCCGGGATGTGTACATAAGCCGAGTCACGGAGGTTGCATGGAAATCAAAGACATGAGTGCGGTGCGCGTCAGTCTCGCATCGCCGGAACAAATTCGATCATGGTCGTATGGCGAAGTGTTAAAGCCGGAAACGATCAACTATCGCCGCTTGCGTCCGGAACGGGACGGCTTGTTCGACGAACGCATCTTTGGGCCCACGCGTGACTGGGAATGTTATTGCGGTAAATACAAAAAGGTGCGCTATAAAGGCGTCATCTGCGAAAAATGCGGCGTGCAAGTTGCGCCCGCGCGCGTGCGCCGTGAACGGATGGGGCATATCGAACTCGCCGCGCCCGTCGCGCATGTGTGGTACACGCGCCGCGTGCCATCGTACCTCGGCTTACTGCTCGACGTGACCCGCCGCAACCTGGATCGCGTATTGTACTTTGCGCATTATATGATCACGCACGTGGACGAAGGCGCGCGCCAAAAAGCCTTGCATCGGCTGGAAGAAGATTTGAAACACAAGATCGAACGCGAACAAAAAGCCGCGCTCGATAAAATGGAAACCAAGCGCCTGGCGTTTGAAGATGATTTAGAAAAACTGCAAAAGAAAACCGACGCGGCGATTGCGCGCTTGGAAGAACAACTGAACGCGCAGACCGACGAGATTGTCAGCGCGGGCAAAACCCTAGAACGCAAACTGGACGAAAAAGGGCGCGAGGTCCGCAAGGCGCTGGTGTTCGAGCCGACCGGCGAAACGATTGTCACAGAAGGCGAAGAGATCGCGCCCAAGCATAAAAAGAAACTGCGCGACGCGATTGAAGCACGGCTTGCCGAAATCGAAAAAGATATTCGCGCGAAACAAAAAGATCGCAAACTCTTGTTCCAAGCCGAACGCGATCAAAAGAAACACACCCTCGAAGAAGACCTGATCGCGCTGGAAGGCCAACGCGATCAGCGGATTGACGCGCAGGAAGCGGCTGTCGAACCCAAGTTGGCGGAACTGCAAAGTATCCAAGTCAAAGAGTTTTTGGGCGAAGTAAAATATCGCGAACTCGCCGAGCGTTGGGGTGGCGTGTTCAAAGCGGCGATGGGTGCAGAAGCGGTGTACGATGTGGTCAAACGGATGGATTTGGAAGTGATGGGGCGGGAGTTGCGTCACGAGATTCGCGCAACGCGCTCCAAGCAAGCGCGCAAAAAAGCAATCAAGTGTCTGCGCGTCGTCGAATCGCTGCGCAAATCCGGGAATCGTCCTGAATGGATGATCCTCACCGTACTGCCGGTGATTCCGCCAGACTTGCGCCCGATGGTGCAACTCGATGGCGGCCGCTTTGCCACGTCCGACCTGA
>JBBIUF010000155.1:0-4057 GCA_037440365.1 Chloroflexota bacterium | reverse complement strand
CCGCAACCCGCGGGACAAAGAAAGAATAGACCTCGATACTATATCATGCTAAATGTAAATATGCAAAAATACACGCGATGATCTCGCCCAAAATTATTTGGTCTTGCTTCCGGCTAAATAATAAAGGCGATGCGCTATTGCTAACGCATCGCCTCACGCTCACTTGTCAGAAACACGCCCTAGACCATCTGCTCGCGGATTTTGGCGCTGGCAAAGTCCATCAACGCGACGACGATCACGATGATTGCAACGATGGTACCGGCACGGTGGTACTGCAATTGCCCAAAATAAGTGTTCAGGAGTAAGCCGATGCCACCGCCACCGGCGAACCCGATGATTGTCGCCATGCGCACGTTAATGTCCCATTGGTAAATCGAGTACGAAAGAAAGGGCGGAACAATTTGCGGCAGGATTGCATAGATGATGGCTTGCAGACGGTTTGCTCCTGTCGCGGTCACCGCTTCCATCGGTCCCATGTCAATGTTTTCAATCGCATCGGCGTACAACTTGCCGACGAGCGCGAACGACGTGACCGCCAGCGCAAGTGAACCAGCAAAATTTCCAATCCCGACCCAGAACACAAAAATCGCCACGTACAACAACGCTTCAATCGAACGCAGAATGTCGAACGTACCGCGCGCAAGGTAATAGATCCAGATGGACAAACGACTGCGCCCCGTCAAATTTCGCGCGGCGAGAAAGCTAAATGGAATCGCAACCAACGCGCCAAAGGTCGTCGCCAACAAAGCCATGAAGACGGTTGTGATCATTTGCTTGATCACCATGTTCATGATATTTGAGGTTACATCAATTGAGAGAAAATCTTGGACGAGGCGCGCAAATGTCGGCGCGGGTTCAAAGAGCATGCGCAAGTCAATCTTGGTGATGGCCCAGCAATAGTAAAATACGGCCACACCCAGGATGATGAGCGCCATATTTCGCAGTGAACGATAAAAGGGTTTCGGCGCGGTTTGCTCAGTCCGGCTAGTCCCCGTGCGAATGCGTTCGCTCAAGGTTCCGCTGATATAATCGACGAGAATGATGACGACGGCAATCGCCCACAGCGCGGCGGCATACTGCGTGTAGGCGCCTTTTTGAATCGTTTGAATAACGAAAAAACCAATGCCGCCGCCACCAACAATCCCGACAATCGTCGCCGAACGCATGTTAATGTCCCAACGCAATAATGTAAATGATAAAAAGGGCGGCACGATCTGCGGAATCACCGCGTAACGAATGGTTTGAACCAGGTTCGCGCCGGTAGCGGTGATGGCTTCAACCGGTCCCATGTCAATATGCTCAATCTCTTCAGAATACAATTTTGCCAGCGCCGCAATTGAGTGAATGGTGAGCGCGATAATCCCGGTGAAATCACCCAACCCCACCCAAACGATCACGATCAAGCCCCAAATCAGCGTATCCACCGCGCGCACAATGTTAAGCAATGTGCGGGCGATATAGTAAACGACCGGGCCGCCTGGCACACGCGCCATAATGTTGTGCGCCGCCAAAAAGCTGACGGGGATCGCCAGAACTGTGGAGAATAAAGTGGCGAGCAAGCCAATCGCAATGGTTTCAATCAAAGACCCCGGCTTGAAATTAGGGACACTTTGTCCTGGCGTTGCAAGCTTTAGGTTCACAAGCCAATCCGGCGCGGGTGCATTTACGATCTTGCCAAATATCTCGCCAAAATTTTCGCTGGGACTAATTACGCCGGTTGCCTGGTCGGTCGTAAAAAGATCGGGGTGGATCAAATCGTTCATAATGCCGCGCAGATCCTGAATCCCCGTAATCAAACGCTCTGGCTTGATGTTCGTAACATTCCAAGCGAGAAAATAGAGGATGATCGCGGCAAGCACAAGCCCAAGCCAAGTGAGCGAGGCGGCGTGCCGAGTCAGACGATAGGCATCAAATATATTCCACAGCCAAAAGAGCGCCAGAGGAAACCAAAGCCACGAAACCGTCAATCCGCCAAATTCTACCAGCCCGATCTTGCCATTCTCAAAACCCCAGTTGACCAGATAGGCAAGCACGACCGTCGTAAACAAAATCGTTACGCCGCGCCAGATTTGCTTCAAATAGACTTGGCCGCCGCCGGGGATCACGAGCGAAAGAATAGCCGCGGTAAAAGATTTTGCAGTTCCTGTGTGGGTTTGCGTCATCAATGTCATAAGTCTGCCGTTAAATGACGCTGACCCGTTCAGCTTCTTGACCGTAAATCGCTTTGAACTGTACGTCGTCAATTTCTTTGGGCAATCCTTGAAAGACCACTTGACCACCTTTCAACGCAATCGCTTTGGTTGCATAGCGGTGGACCAAATCGAGAAAGTGCAGACTACACAAGACAGTAATTCCACGCTCCTTGTTCAATTGTTCCAGATACTTGAGGATCGAGTGCGCGAGCACCGGGTCAAGCGATGCGACCGGTTCATCGGCGAGGATCAGTTTGGGGTTTTGCATCAGTGCGCGCGCAATGCCAACCCGCTGTTGTTGACCACCGGAAAGTGAATCAGCGCGCACATGCGCTTTTTCACTCAAGCCCACTTGATCCAAATTCGCAAGGGCGCGTTTCTTGTCTTCCACTGAAAAATAATTAACCAGACTCTGCCACGGGCTAATATAGCCTAATCGCCCGGAGAGTACATTGGTCATAACCGACGAACGCTTGACGAGATTGAATTGTTGGAAAATCATGCCAATCTGACGTCGCACCTGGCGCAGGTTGGAAGATGAAACCGCGGTGACGTCAAGATCATTCCAGATAATTTTTCCAGAAGTCGGCTCGATCAAGCGATTGATGCAACGGAGCAAAGTGGATTTCCCTGATCCGCTCAAGCCAATCACGGCGAGAAATTCGCCTTCCTTGACTTCAAAGTTTACATCTTGGAGCGCTTGCGTGCCATTGGGGTAGGTCTTGAAGAGGTGTTCGACTTTAAGCATAATAAATGTCTCGCCATTGAAACTCAAAATTTGGGCAGAGGGAGTTGACTCCCTCTGCCCAGCACGATCAGATGCCGTTCAACTTATTTGTAGAGGGTCGAAAGATCATACCCAGCTTTCGTCACTTGGCTAACGAAATCATCATAGTACGTTGCGGGAACTTTGAGCAACGCATCATACGTGTAGGCTTTTTTCACAACAGCCTTGCCACCCGGATCAGCCATCATCGCGAGGAACGCATTGACAGTTGCATCACGGATGACCGGATCCAAACCTTTGGCGGATTGCATACCATCGTTCGGAATCTTTAGATCGGTGACGTAAAAGACATCCACTTTATCCATGACATCCGGATACGCCTTGACAACGGAGGCATCGGTGCGCGCATCAATAAACGTTGCCCCAGCATCGCAATCACCCTTGTAAACAGCGGTGACAACGTTCGGGTGCGAACCGGCGAACTGGTACGACTTGAGATCTTTGTCGGGATCGATACCAGCCGCTTTCAGTACGATTTGCGGAATGATCGTGCCCGAGCCAGAGAGCGGATCGGTAAAGCAGAACGTCTTGCCTTTCAGATCCGCCAACTTGGTAATGCCAGAACCTTTCTTGGTAATAAACTGACCCTTGTAAAAGGCTTGTTGCGTTCCCGCAAGACCTTTGTCCGGATCGAGCGGAACGGTCTGGTAAGCGCGCGTGGAAACCAACGCTGGGTCAACGCCATACTTTTGGCGAGCCAAGATTGCCGCCAGAGTTGCCAGGAACGAGAACTGCGCCTTGTTTGCGCCCATTGCCTCAATTGCCGCCGCATAGCTAGTTTGAACTGTACTTTGATACGTGAGTCCAGTCATTTGCTTCAAGCATGCAACCGTATCATCTCCCGATTTGGAAATCGTCGGAACATCACCGGAAGGAACAAATGTGATCACGATTGGTTTATCAGGCGAGCCTAATTGTCCAGCCGTGACGGTTGGCATGTTAGGCAATTTCGTGCAGACCGGAGGCGGCGGAGTCGCTGGAACAGCAGTCGGAGCCGCCGCAACAGTGGTTGCCGCAGGCGCGGGCGCGGCGGTGATCTTGTTCGCCTTGTTCATGTCCGCGCACGCCGAAGCCACGC
>JBBIUF010000154.1:1339-4079 GCA_037440365.1 Chloroflexota bacterium | reverse complement strand
ATTGCCCGACACGCAAGCGCCTCTATGCGCCTTTGATCTTCCTCGCAAAGTACGCAATCGTTTTTTCCAAACCTTCATCGAGCGATACCTTGGGTTCCCAACCCAGCACGCGCTTGGCTTTGGAAATGTCGGGGCAACGGCGGCTAGGATCGTCTACGCCGCGCGGGCGAAACACAATCCCGGCTTTGTTTCCGGTGATCGCGTTGATCTTTTGCGCGAACGTGAGAATCGTTGTCTCGTTGGGGTTGCCAATGTTGACCGGCAACGTCTCGTTTGATTCAAGCAAACGCGCAATGCCTTCCACTGTGTCAGTGACGAAACAGAACGAGCGCGTTTGTTCGCCATCGCCATGCACGGTCAGCGGCTCGCCGCGAATCGCTTGCCCGATAAAGTTTGGCACTACGCGGCCATCATCGAGCGCATTGCGCGGGCCATACGTGTTAAAAATGCGCACGATGCGCGTGTCCACGTTGTGCGCGCGATGATACGCCAGCGTCATGGATTCAGCATAGCGTTTCGCTTCATCATACACGCCTCGCGGCCCAATTGGATTTACATTGCCCCAATAATTTTCGTTTTGTGGATGCACCAGCGGGTCGCCATAAACTTCGGACGTGGATGCCAGCAAAAACCGCGCCCCCTTGGCGCGCGCCAGTCCGCACGCCTTGTGCGTGCCCAGCGCGCCAACCTTGAGCGTTTGAATGGGATACGCGATGTACGAGACCGGGCTTGCCGGTGACGCAAAGTGCAACACGGCGTCAATGTACCCTTCGACATGCAAATGTTCAGTCACGTCCTGGCGAATAAATGAAAAACGCGGATTCGCGCGCAGGTGCGCGATGTTGTCCGGACTGCCAGTAATAAAATTGTCCATCGCGATCACTTCATCGCCACGCGCGAGAAAATAATCGCACAGATGCGAACCAATCAAGCCCGCACCACCCGTAATCAGAATACGCATCGGTGTTTATGCCTCCACAAGCGATGTTTCTTACGGCTGACTCGCTCGCCGAGCAAACTCGGATCGAGCTTGGATCGGCAAGCGGCAGGTCGGTTTTAGATTTCCTGCCACAGATTCAGATCAGCACCGTTGGGATTATATCATCAATAGCGGATTCTTCCAAGCGTTTCGATTTTTCGGGCAGGCATCGCGTTTTTGGACGAACGCCACTGAATTCTAATCGGCGGTGGGCAACGCCCAAAAGTTTGACGTACACCCGATTTTGGGGATTGGCATCTCATTTTTGGGTACCGCCTTTTGATCGGCGGTCGAGCAAAGCTGATTGCGGAAATTTTGCCGTCCGCTGATTTACCGTGTCTCGATCTGGTTAGCATTCGAGTCCTATTGTCTTTTGGCTGAATGTAGTTTAGTATCGAATTGAAAAAGACTTCTCCGATAAAGGCAAATCCACCGAAAGGTGGAGACGCAAAGCTACGGGTCCAAGTTCCTTGTTGAGGAATATGACCGCCGGGCTACCGAAGAGAGGGCTAGAAAGTTTGGGCACACGCCCGCTTCTCCATGCTCTCAGGAGAAGCGGGCATTTTGTTCGCATCCCTCTCTCGGCGTTGCACAATTTGACTTGGCGGCGCCGTTGGCGTCAAGAGTATGCGAATGAACACCGGACTAAAACATGCGATCACCGTGATCGCGCTAGTCATCACCACCTGGTTTGCCTCTGGCATGCACGATCAGCGGTCTGCTCTGGCGGCGCATCCAGCGCAATCCGTTAGCGGAGTACGTCCAGCGATTGTTCGCGCAAGCAGTCAAATTTCCTCCCTCCGCGTCCCAGCCCCCCGCAAATTGCATTTAGCAAACGCTACACCAACAACGATTACCGTCAACTATCTGGCGCAAGGAACCTATAACGCCTATGGCGATTTATGCTTGACTTGGTCAGAACAAGCAAAAACCGCTTTCAATTCAGCGGTTGAAATTTGGGCGACGTTAATTTCCTCTTCCGTGCCGATCAAGACCAATGCCTGCTGGACCGGCTTGGGTTCAAACATCCTGGGCTATAGCGGCGCGATTTCGTTCCACCGTGATTTTGTTGGTGGCATACCTGGCTTTTGGTATCCCGCCGCGCTTGCCAACACCTTGGCGCAAACTGACTTGAACGACACCGATGGCATTGATTGGGACGGCGACGGGCTCGATGCCGATGCGGAAATGGACGTTTCGATCAGTTCTGGAGCGAATTGGTATTTGGGGACTGATGGCAATATCCCGGCGGGGCAATACGATTTGGTCACCGTTGTGTTGCACGAGATCGGACACGGCTTGGGCTTTGCTGGCTGGATGAGTTACTCGGGTGGTCAAGGGAGTTGGGGCTACAACACCAATTATCCGAGCATCTACGAGCGCTTTGTTGAGAATGGAACTGGGCAAAATCTCATCAACCAGGAACTGTATCCCAATCCCTCGCAAACTCTTGGCTCACAATTAACAAGCAATAGTCTTTATTTTAACGGTGCAAACGCCAAAGCCGCAAACGGCGGTATGCGCCCCAAACTGTATGCGCCCAGCACCTGGAATGCTGGATCAAGCTATTCGCACCTGGATGAATTGTATAATAACACGCCGAACGCCTTGATGACCTACTCCGTTGGATACCAAGAAGTCATTCATGACCCAGGTCCGATCGTGCTGGGCGTTTTGAAAGACCTGGGTTGGGCCGTGGCAAGCGAATGTTACACATTGACGGTGAATGCCAACCCCAACAATGCGGGCAATGTAAATGTG
>JBBIUF010000154.1:0-1329 GCA_037440365.1 Chloroflexota bacterium | reverse complement strand
CCAATTGCGGCGCAAATCAGTACTTGCCCTTGACCGACATTACGCTGACCCCCAACCCAAGCAACGGCTATAAATTTTCTAGTTGGACAGGCAACACCATGTCTAGAGCGGCTCCAACTCAATTGACCATGAATGGCAATAAAGCCGTCACCGCCATCTTCTCCGCTTCCTCCTCGACCTCACTCTTTATTCCGTTGATCATCCGATAAACGAAACTGGATTGTTTTGAGATAGAAAATTGCGTGCCTCCGAGAGACACGCAATTTTAATTATGCCAACCTCGCACACCGCGATACGCTCATTGTTTACGCGGTGACCAGGCCAACCTGGTTTACTTGCCTCGGTTATCTAGTGACGGCTGATAATTGGAAAATAGAATAGCAGATCGCCGCCAATCGGATTACCCGCGCGAACGATTTGGGTGACAATTGGCGATGTACTCCCCGCCCAGTCGCCATCGCCGCTATATGTGCCTGTGATATTGTGCGAACCCACTGCCAGCGTAGTGATCGTGAACGTCGCGACACCACTTGCGGACAAGGCTTGTGTGCCAAGCACGGTCGTACCGTCTTTGAAAGTTAGCGTTCCTGTTGCAGATCTCGCCTGCTTGGTTGATGGGAAAGACGCACCAAGCGTCGCCACCGTAACCGTTGCCGTAAATGTCACACTCGTGTTAAAAGTTGATGGATTCCGTGATGAAGCGAGCGACGTGATTGTATTGATTTTATTGACAAACAAGGTCGCGGCATTGGTTGTCGCCGTCCCAGCGACATTCGTAAACACCGCGCGATATTGATTGTTAGTATCGGTAACACTTGGCACAAATGCAAACGTCGTGGCAATTGCGCCGAGAATATCGCTAAAGGTGGAACCGCCATTTGTGCTAACTTGCCATTGCACCGTCGGCATGGGGTTGCCGCTCGCGGTTGCGGTAAACGTTGCCGTTTGTCCAATGGTCACTGTTTGATTACCTGGATGCGTAATGACCGAGGGCAAGGTATAAACGGTCAGGGTCGCGGCATTGGTCGCCGCCGTCCCAGCGACATTTGTAAACACCGCGCGATATTGGTTGTGATTGTCGGTCACGCCCGGCGTAAATGTGAGCGGCGTGGTTATTGCCCCGGGAATATCGGCGAACGTCGATCCGCCATTGGTGCTGACTTGCCATTGCACCGTCGGCGCGGGATCGCCGTTTGCCGTTGCTGTAAAATTAACCGAGGCGCCTAGGTTAACGGCCTGATTTGTTGGATGCGTGACAATAGACGGCGCAATATATATTGCTAGCGAACCAGCGGTTGTCGTATGTGCAATCGCTCCCCCTGATTGCTC
>JBBIUF010000153.1:0-4121 GCA_037440365.1 Chloroflexota bacterium | reverse complement strand
GACGTGCTGGTTGCCGCCGAAGCCGCGCGTTCACGCGCGTTCCTCAAGCAAATGGGCTTGCGCGATTTCACGCCGCCCGTCAATCTGCCCGCATCGCTCATCGCTCGTGAACAGACTGCCCGCGAGCAACTCCGCCAAATCGAAGCGGAACTTGCCAGCACCAACACGCGCGCCGACCGCGCAACCGAACGCGAGCGCGCGCTCGTTGCCCCGCGTGGCACGCTGACGCGCGAACTGGAGCAAACCTGGGACGCGATGCTCGCCTTTGACTCTGCGGCGCGTGATTACGTTGCGCTCCGTCGCGGCGACACGCCCACCTGGGACGATTTGCAGAAACTTGCAGTGCAACTGGGCAAGGATGCCGCGCTCGTCGAGTTTCACAACCTGGACGAGCGCATCATCGCCATTGTGTGGCGCGCGGGCTGGGACGCGCCGCAACTCGTCGTCATTCCGCTCCGCCAACGCGAAATGATTCAACGCTATCTCGTTTCGTACGAACGCGAGATTCTCAATCGCCGCGCACTCGAAGAGGCAGGACGCCCACCACGCAACGATTGGCAGAAACTCGGTGAGGTCTTGCTTGCGCCGCTCGAACCCGCGCTCGGCGATGCCACGCTCGTCTATTTCATTCCGAACGGCGTCTTGCACATCCTGCCCTTGCACGCGCTCACCTGCAACGGCGAACCGTTCATCGCCCAACGCGCCGTCGCGTATGCGCCCTCAGCCGCATCGTTGGCGAGCGCGTTCAGTTCGGCAAGCGCCGCGCCAGCTGTCATCAACGACGATCACGTGTTGGTGATGGGTGAGGTGTTTGAGCAAGAAGCGATTGACATTGCCCAACACTTTGGCGTCACGCCGCTTTTGAATGTGGCGGCAAATCGCGCCGCCCTCGCGGAACGCGCGCCCGCCGCGTCCATCATTCACCTGTCGTGTCACGGTGTGTTCAATCCGGAAGATGCGCTGGCATCTGCGGTGATACTTGCGGGAAATGATGCGTTCACGGCGCGCGACTGGATGCGTCTGCGTCTCCAAGCTGATCTCGTGACGCTCTCCGCGTGCCAACTTGGCATCAGCGAACAAAATCCCGGCGATGACCTGGTTGGGATGGCGCGCGCGCTCATGTATGCCGGCGCGTCATCGCTCTTGCTCACGCTTTGGTCGGTGCGCGCGGACACGACCAAGGCCTGGATGCTCGATTTCTACAAACGGGTATGGCAATCATCGCGCGCCAGCAAGACCCAGCCCGAAGCATACGCCGTGCGTGAGGCGACACTGGCGCTCCGAAACCATAATGCCGCGAATGCCGATCCCTACATCTGGGCTCCGTTTGTGTTGATTGGTGATTGGCGTTAAGCCGGATTTCAAAGAGGAGAAAAAATGGCAGATGACATTTGGTTCGAAGAAGACTTGATGCCAACCGCGCAAACGGTGGCTCAGTTCACGAAACACAAAGGTTTGGATCAGTCCCGCACCGTCACGGTGGTCAACGAAACTCGCGGCAAGGTGCGGCTCCACACACCGGCTTGGGAACGCTTGGCGGACACTCAAAAGATTCTCACGTCCGGCATCCCGTCGGCGTTCTATCAAGTGCGCCTCGGCTTTGAAGTTGAGGTGGCACCAGAGGCGCGCGCCGCCGGCGCCCAATTCACCTTGGCACTGTGCGCCGCGCGCATGCGGTCCGCCGTGTCGAGTCAACTGCAACCCAGCGTGTATGATCTCTATCCAGCCTATCTCGATGAAGGCAAGCCGCGTGAGATCACGGTTGAGTTTGGTCCATCTCTTCAAGTGGGTGATGCAAGCGGCTCGCTGGGCAAAATCAGCACCGACGTCCGCGTCGGTCAGGTCGAGCCGGTCATTGTCGGTTGGAAGGGTGACGGCGAACGCGAACCGCACTGGGAACTGCGCCCGCAATCCAAAACCTTGATAGGTATCCGGAATTTGTGGATGTTGATTCAGGTGCCAGAGGAATGTCAAGGCGCGCATTTGGCGGTGCAGGTTGAAGGCGATGTCCAAACCAAGTGGGGCGTGCTCGCGGTTGGACCGAAAGACCGCGTGTGGGGCGAACGCAAAACGATACTGATTCGGTAGTAGAGCAGGGGAATACCATGCCGCGATCGTTCGCGGTGCGAGTGCGCCCGGAGGGGCTCGAACCCCCAACCGACAGTTTCGAAGACTGGCACTCTATCCAATTGAGCTACGGGCGCAAATCAATGAGCCAATGAACCAATTTCTCAATGAGCCAAAAAGCTTGGCAAATTGGTATATTGGGCAATTGGCTCATTGAAACTGGGTGGCCAACGGGTGTCGAACCCGCAACCTCTTGATCCACAGTCAAGCGCTCTGCCATTGAGCTATGGCCACCACGTTCAGCGCGCAGTATAACACAAGATTACAGGGCGCGCAACTTGTTTTCTAAAATCGCCGCGATTTCATTTTGCGCGCTCACGGTTTGCTCACCGGTTGCCAGATTGCGCACCGTTGCGGTTTGCGCGGCGTTTTCATCGGGACCGATGATGATGGCAAAGGGAATAAATTTTGCCGCGGCGTATTTTAATTGCTTGCCCAGCCCATCGGCATCCAGCCCCAGTTCAGTGTTGATGCCAGCGGCGCGCAAGGTGTTGGCGACGCGAATGGATGCGCCGACCAATTCTGGGTTGAATACGGTGACCAGCGCTTGCGTAACGGTCTTGCCAATGGATACGGGATACATTGCCAGCTCATCCATCACGTCAATGATGCGCTCGATGCCAAACGAAGTGCCGGTGACGGGTAAGGATTGGTTCGCAAACATGCCGATCAATTCATCGTAACGTCCGCCGCCGCTTAGCGATCCGATCTTGGGTTCAGTGACTACGGTTTCGTAAATTGGACCGGTATAGTATGCCAAGCCGCGCACCATCGCAAAATCGAATTGATAATTTTCGCGCGGCACACCCGACTCGGCGAGGTATCCGGCAAGTTGTTCGAGTTCCGCAAGTCCTGCCAGCGCCGCGGGCGCATTCTCCAATTGGGCGCGCGCTTGCGCAAAGTCACCGGAAGGGATCGCGATCAAACTCATCAGCTTGGCAATGGTTTCTGCGGGAATTTGGTTCTGCGCCAATTCTGCGCGTACCGCGTCTGCGCCGATTTTATCGAGTTTGTCAATTGAGCGATACAAGCCGCCGAGCAATGCGTTTGGCACGCCCGCATAGTGGCCAATGCCCGTCAACACTTTGCGATTGTTGATTTTGGTGACGAATGATTTGAAACCCAGTTGTTTGAACACGGCATAAATCATCGTCACAATTTCCGCGTCGGCGAGCATGGCTTTACTGCCGACAATGTCCGCATCGCATTGATAAAATTCGCGGTAGCGACCTTTTTGCGGACGCTCGGCGCGGAACACGGGCGCGATCTGGTATCGCTTGAACGGTTTAACTAATTCGGGATATTGCGCGACAATCCGCGTGAGCGGCACGGTGAGATCATACCGGAGCGATAATTCTTCTTTGCCTTCGCGATGCTTGGCATCATAGATCAATTTTTCCGCGTCGGGACCGTACTTGCCCATCAACGTTTCGCTGAGTTCCAGCACCGGCGTTTGCAATGGCTCAAAGCCAAAACGCTGAAACGTTTTTTCGACTTGCGCGATGACGTACTGACGCAAGAGCATTTTCTGTGGCAGAATGTCGCGCATTCCGCGCGGGACGCGCGGCTGAATTTTTGGTGGCATTGTTTGACCCTCACCTTAATCCTCTTCCTAAAAGGGAGAGGAAAATAAAATGGCGTGGATTATATTTACCCACGCCATTCTGCTGACTGCCTATTGTTTACTGCTTACTGATTCTCGGCGTGGCGAAGCGGCGCAGCGTGATGGTGCGCGTAAGGATGGTGCCCGTGAGCCAGAGTCAATTGAATGTTCATCTTGGCGGCATTATAGCACAAAAAGCATAAAGAACAAAACGCATTTCGGGCTTGCGTTGCCGGCAAGGGCGGAACTTGCAGGAAAAACCCAAAAGTAGAACCCGCCAAAGGCGCTGAATCCGAAAGTGCGGGCAGCGCCCGCACTTGTCCGGTGCACGCGATGAGCGAAGAATCTCTCCTATTGGGCTTGTGAGACCCTTCGCGGAGTTTACAGTGAG
>JBBIUF010000152.1:0-4127 GCA_037440365.1 Chloroflexota bacterium | reverse complement strand
GCATTTGCAAAGCCGCGAGATCGTCGTCAAGGAAAACCAGGGCGGCGATCCCAAATTGTTCTACGCCGAAGCAAATTTGCTCGCCAATCTGCATCATCCCAACCTGCCGCGCGTGATCGATCATTTCGTTGAGCCGAACGGCGCGCAATACCTGGTGATGGATTTTATCGCGGGCGAAAATCTGGCGCACCAGATCGAAACGCACGGCGCAGTATCGGAAGCGCAAGCCCACACCTGGTTGATGCAGATTCTCAACGCCGTGAGTTATTTACATACAAACCGCATCATCCACCGCGACATCAAACCGCAGAACATTATCGTCACGCCAAACCACCAAGCCATCCTGGTTGATTTTGGGATCGCCAAAGAAATGACAGCCAGTCGTTTTACCTCGGCGAGCGCGCGGCTGGGTTCGCCGGGCTATGCGCCATTGGAACAGTACAGCGGCGGCACCGACGAGCGTTCCGATATTTATTCGCTTGGCGCAACACTCTATTTTCTCCTCACGGGCACGTTGCCCGCCGAAGCGCCGATGCGCGCCGCAGGCAAAGCCACCTTGATTCCGCCGCGCCAACTCAATCCGGCAATTTCGCCAAACACGGAAGCGGCAATCCTCAAAGCGATGAACCTCATGGCAACCGACCGCTTTGGATCGGTGAATGCACTGGAAAATGCGCTCAAGTCAATTCCGCCGATGTACGTGCAAACAGCGCCGCTTGGACCAACGTCTGCGCCAACCACCGTCCAGCCGACCACGCACGTGGACGCATCACCGCACGCACGCCCCATGATCTTTGCCGCGATTGCGGGGCTAGTGCTTGTTGTCGTGATTGCGTTGGTTGCTGTCGGTTCAACCCAACTTAGGTCAGCCTCGCTGATCGCGCCGCAATATCCAAATGCGTTCACGCTGGAAGGCGCAAGCCCATATCGCACCGCCACACTCGAACCGCTGATGGCAAACCACGCTTTTTCGATTCCGTTGAACGCGGCAAGAACAATGCGCGTGGTTGATTTGTATTTTGAGCTGGCAAATGATCAGCCCACGAATGTCGCCGCGTACATTGCGCCGAATTGCGACACGCCGCTTGCGGTTGGCACACTGTCAATCAGCCCAAGCCCAACCGCGCGCCCGGTCTGGGTGTCGGTCAGCCGCGAGATCATCGTCAGCGGTAAATTCTGCGTCCAGTTGCAAGCCGCGTTCGGCGCAAACGTCTCGCTCGCGAAAAATTTGAACGGTCAACCGCTCGTCAAGATTGTGTATGTTGTGCCATAAAATTTATGGCCAGCCGCAAAGATAGAAATCGCCACAGCGGCGCATCATCCAGAGTGTACAAACCAGGCAAACGCCGGATCACGCCAGAGGCCAAATGACATGAGCGATGTGAGCAAACCACGCGAGACGGACCAGATGCGGAAAGCGGCACTGAGGGAGCAAAGCGCCCTCTCTGAAAAACGGCTCGGGGGAGTCAAAGACTATGACCCACTCGCCGAAGCGCAAAGCGGCATTGACGAGCATCTCGATCATTACACCAAAGCGCAAGGGCGCGCGGCGGAAAAATCTGTGCTCGAAAAAATGCGCGCGCAGGGCGAAACCGTGACCGATTTGAACACACGTTTTGATCCCAGTTTTCCAATTTATGATGTTACCAGCGACAAACAAGTTGCCTCGGTCAAATGCCGCGGGTTGGACCAAGGCGCAACGCCCAGCCAAGCTCTAGTCAAAAAATATATCTCAGATTTGGAAGATGCGACCGGCAACGTGACCGATCCAAGTCGCTTTACCGATGCCGTCAATCGCCTGCACGCGGATGCCCGCGCAGGGCAACCGGGCTATCCCGCCGAACTCGCCGCCAGCCCGCACCAAGCCGAAAAATATCTGCGTGAGAATGCCAAATTGATGATTCCCGATGATCATGTTGCGCCCGTCAAAACCGAATTGGCGCGGCGATTGTTCGGCGACGATTTAATGAGCCGTCAAACCGCCGCCAATCGGCTAGGATTAGGCGAGATCAATGCGCCGGATTATATGGCACGGGCAAATGCGATGCTCGATCGGATTCAAGGCGTCGGCGTTAGCTCTACTCAGATCAAGCAACTGCTAAAACAATCGCCGGGTATTTGGAACGACTGAATTGTATCCGAGGAATAATCCATGCCCACTCTCGCCGATGTGCTTCCCGAATTCGCGCGCGACCGCGCGGCAACGCGCCGCGATTTGGCGGACCAGCAAGCCAAACTGTTCGACGAATGGAGCGAGGCACACCGCCAGCGCCAACTCGACGCGATCAACCGAATCATCGAGCAAGCCCGCGATGCGCAACCCGGCGCGTCAAGGGAAAACGCCGCGCCCGCCAATCCCGACCTCGCGGAATTGCGCAAGGCGTTGGAACTGCGCGGCATTCAGCCAAATCCAATTCCATCGCTGGAAAAGCAGATTCGCCAGGTAAACGATATTTAACATTTGACATCCAAACGACCTAGGGATATTGTACTCTAGTCATTCCATCAAGGAGGATCCAATGGCAGGTGAACTCAATCTTCAAGTGACGCTGATTCGCGACACCATCACCGCGAACGCGCCCCAGCCCCAGTTGCTCTACGCGCTCCTCGAAGCATCGCCGACCGGCGGCAACGTCGCCAACGTCCAGATGCCGCTCAACCTCAGTCTCGTCCTCGATCGATCCGGCTCGATGAACGGCGACAAGATCAAGAATCTGCGCCTCGCCGTGAAATCGCTGATCGATCTGCTCCAGCCCACCGACTTGATCTCGATTGTCACGTTCGACGATCAAGTCCAGGTTCCGCTCCAGAGCCAGCCCGCCGCGAACAAGGCGCAATTGCACGCAATCGTGGACGCGATTGACGACGGCGGCGGCACGCAAATGTCGCTCGGCTTGCAACACGGGCTGGACCAAGTGCAACGCACATTTGATCCCAGCCGCATCAACAAAATCGTTTTACTCACCGACGGTAACAGTTGGGGCGACGAAGCAACATGCCAATCGCTTGCGCAAACCGCCGGACAACGCGGCGTGCCGATTGTCGCGCTGGGCTTGGGCTTGCCGCAATCCATCGCCGCGCCTGGCTTGCCCCAGCAAGTGCTCGGCACATCCGCCGATGATTGGAATCACACGCTCCTCGACAATATCGCCAAAGCCAGCGGCGGCATGAGCGATCTGATTGACGCGCCGACGAAAATTGTAGCGGTGTTTCAGGATGTCGTCCGCGCGGCGCAAGCCACCGTCATTCGCAACGCCGAATTGATGTTGCGCGTACCTGCCGATGTCACGCCGCGCCAGGTCTGGCAAGTTTTGCCGATGATCCAAAACCTGACCGCGCGCGGATTATCGCCGCGCGAAATCCAGGTCACGCTCGGCGACATTGACAAGACCACCGGCAAATCGACCCTCGTCGAACTGGCCGCGCCGCCCAAGCCCGCCGGTAAAACGCGCATCGCGCAAGCCGAGATCACGTACGATGTGCCTGCCGCGCGTCTCGTCGGCGAAAAAATGCGCGTGGATGTGGTCGTCGAATACGGCGTCGAAGGCGCGATCAACCCGCGCATCGCGAACATTGTCGAAAAAGTCAGCGCGTTCAAATTGCAAACCCGCGCGCTCCAGGACGCGAACGATGGCAACGTGGCGGGCGCGACGCAAAAATTGAAACAAGCCGCGACCCAGTTGTTGAATCTCGGCGAAAGCGAGCTGGCGCAAGCCGCTCTGCAAGAAGCGCAAAATTTGCAACAGCAAGGCCAAATGTCCGCGTCCGGCACCAAGCGTTTGAACTATGGCACGCGCAAGCTCACGCAAAATTTGAGCGATCCAAATAATCCGTAACCAACCAATTAAAATCGTAGATGCCACGAATTTTCATGGATGCTTTTTATTCGTGTTAATTCGTATCCATTCGTGATTTATTAAGGGAGAATCCAATGAAACTGTGTCCAACCTGCCGCGCCGAAAATATCGATCAGGCGGTCTATTGCGATTCATGCGGCGCGATGCTCACCGCCGCGCCGGTTGCCCCGCCACCGCCTATCGCACCGCCGCCATCACCGCCACCACCACCTGCACCGCCTGCACCACAGCCACCCGTTGCGCCACAAGGCGTCCAGTGCGCGACGTGCG
>JBBIUF010000151.1:0-4196 GCA_037440365.1 Chloroflexota bacterium | reverse complement strand
GTACCTGCGGTGTCTTCAGGCGTGGTGTAGAGGTAAAGGGGAAAGACCGATGAACCATCTTTGATTTCAACGAAAACGGCAGGCGTTGGCTTGTCACTGACAAGCGCGTGTTGCCAATCCTCCGCTTTTGTTTGGCGGACGATGTTGAAGGCAAAGTTAGGTTGGCTAGCTAGATTTTTCTTCAACTCTGGACGTGGATAATCTGTTGCAATTTCGTCAAAGTAAATGTATCGCAAATCAAACGGGCGATAAGCACATTGTAACAGGTCTTTCTCCCAAGATTTTTCTTGGCGCAAGCGTTTGCGAGCATCGGGAATTTTCCAATCACGATTGTCTTTCAAATCATACTTGCGCGCAAAATCCGCATCGCTCAAATGTGTGTCGCGCATTTCCTTGATTCGCTTGAGCAAATTGTTTCGCTCAAAGTCAACGGCAAAATCATCGCGGTGCGTTTGAAATCCCAGGACGTTTAAGGGCATCGCGTCCGTGATTTTCCACCCACGTTCGTATTCCTCGCGCACATCCTGATCTTGCGGCACAAAAAGATAAAACGGCGCAGTCGGTTTGAGATCATTCCATTCCGTTGACGCCACGTCATTGCCCATCAACGTTTTGTATTTGTAATCGCGCGTGCCAAACAGGTGCGCGTGGTGGATACGGGCGTGTAGAGACGTTGCATGCAACGTCTCTACGTGTTTCACCGCCAACAAAATTGCCACGCCTTGTTGAATGTCGAATACGTTTTCGTCTTTGCCGCCGTCGGGCGCGGTCTCGCGTTTTTTGGAATTGCCGTGCAAATCCAAAACGTAAATCTCGTCGAAACTCGCCATCAGGTTTTGGCGCATCCCGCGAAACGTTGGATTGTCGAGATACCCGTGATTCGTGATAAACCCAACGACGCCTTGCCCCGTTTGGTCGATGCGCCATTGCGCGAACCGAATAAATTTCACGTAATCGTCTTGCAACCATTTGGGATTGCGCTCGCCCAACGGTTTGCCGTCAACGAAATAATAATCGCGCACGCGCTTGTCAATCCATTTGCCCTTGTTCGCGGAATGCCCCGAGTACGGCGGATTGCCCAGCACCACCATAATCGGTTGCTGGTTGCGCACGACCGCCGCCTCTGCGCCTTCTTCGGAGAGATAACCCGCGAGACCCAAGGTTTCCGCTTGTGTCACCGCTTCGTCCAACGTGTTCGTCAGATACACGCCGAGCCGTTCGTCTTTTGCAAACGTATAACCCAGTTCGCTCAACAACAATCCCAGTTTCAAATGCGCGATGGTGTACGGAGCCATCAACAATTCAAAACCAAAAATCCGCTTGAGCAAATTTTCGCTGACGTAATCTTGCCACGTTCCCATTTGCCCGCGTTTTTTCTGCGCCTCGTAAATCGCGCGAATCACAAAATACAAAAACGTCGCCGTGCCTGTAGCGGGGTCGAGCAAGTACGTGGTGGCGTCCGCTAGCCCTAACGGACGGTTGAATATCGTCTTGAGTAAATGATCGACCGAATGCACAATGAACGATACGACCGGTTCGGGTGTGTAAAACACGCCGCGACTCTTGCGGAGTTTGGGGTCGTACTCGGAGAGAAATGTTTCGTAGAAATGGACAACGGCATCTTCTTCATGCGTGCGTTTGTTGAAATCGGCAAGAATTTCGTCAATGTGTGCGCGATTGAGCAAATTCGCCAGGTCGTCGAGGAAGGGCGCGACGGGCGTATCGTCCAATTCTTCGCCCACGTCGCGGAACAATTTACGGAGAAACGGATTCGCTTTCGGTAGATACAACGACGCTTCGGCGCGATTGAATTTTTTTCCTGCGGGGAGATTGACCCGCGCGGCAAACAATCCGTATGCCATTGTTTGCGCGTAAATATCCGCAAATTCCGCGTCGTTCAAATTCGGCAAAAGATGTTGGCGAAACGCGGACAGTTGGCGATGAAAAACGCCGCGTTCGCTTTCGTCGCGCAACGAACCCAGGATCATTTCACGCACCATCAACGTCAACTGCGCCATTCGCTGTGCGAGTTCTTTTGATGTGCCGACAATCGGCGTTTCGGTTTTGTAAAACTCGTTGAGCAATTGCGCGGTCTGTTCAATGCCGCGCGCGTCGGGTTGTAGTAAAGACGCAAAATCTTGCGTCTTTACGCGCGCCCCTACCGTTGCGATGCGCGTGGTGAGACGATGCACGCCGTTGACGTACCAACGAAATTCCAAATAATCGGTGAGGATTAAATTGTGGAGTGATGCGCGGTAGCGTTCGAGTTGTTCACTCTTTTCGACTGAATCAAGGTCTGCGCCGACATCTTTCGTGTCGCTTTGCCGCCTTTGTAATCGGCTTGGATTTTCTTGAGATAAGTATCAAACGGTGGTGCGGGCATTTGATTCTCCGACGAGCCAAGATGCTGGGAACATTATACCACACGCGGCGAAACCGTGACCAAAATTTGTTTTTTGCCAACCACCTCGATTGATGCTATAGTCGCGTTCCAATAATTTTTGCGAGGCAATCATTTGAAAATTGATTTGCATGTTCACGCGAGCGAACGCTCCGAGTGCAGTCGCGCGCCGGAACAAGCGCAAATTCGCGCGGCGATTGCGGCGGGACTGGATGCGCTGGCATTCACCGACCACTATCGTTTTGTTCCGCTGGAGCAATTACAAATGCTCAACCAACAATACGCACCGTTCAAAATTTTCAGCGGCATCGAGGTTACTGCGGACGGCGAAGATTTTCTAGTCCTGGGCGTGCGCGATGCAACGCTCGAAAACGAACGCTTGGCATACCCGGCGTTGCACGCACTCGTGCGCGCGCACAATGGATTCATCGCGCTCGCGCATCCGTACCGTTACCGCGATCACGTGCAAGCCGACGTGGAACACTATGCGCCGGACGCCATTGAGATTCATTCGGTCAACATTCGCCCCAACCTGGAAACGAAAATCAGCGCGCTGGCAACGCGCTTGCATCTGCCGACGCTCTGCGATTCTGACGCGCACACAACCGACGCCATCGGCAAATACTTTAACGTCCTGACGCACACGCCAAAGGATGAACCTGCGTTGATCGCCACGTTACGCAATGGCGCGCTGACTCGTTGCGCGAGCTAATCGTGTCCAAGAGGAATCCCATGCAAACGCAATTTGCAAACCTGGCTTTGACCAGCCCCACCCGCATAGCAATGCCGATTGGCGTTTACGCGGGCTTGGCGATGACTGGCGCAAGTGTGCGCGATGCCGTGAGCAACGCCGACGCGCAAGTTCAAGCCGTGCTGGCGATGTCTGCGCAATTTCATTCGCACGTGCTATTGACCGCAATGGATTTGAGCGCGGAAGCGGAAACGTTTGGCTGTACGATTCGCATGGCGGAGGACGAAATTCCAACTGTGCTGGGTCGCCGGGTCACGAATGCGGCAGACATTGCGGCATTGCCCGCGCCGCAACCTGGCGACGCGCGCACGCGCGTGCATCTTGACGCGGCGCAAAAATTAGTGGCGCACGCGAACGGCGTGCCAGTCCTCGGCGGCTTGATCGGACCATTTTCGCTGGCGGGACGCTTGTTCGGCGTAAGTGAACTGCTCGAACTTACGTTGACGGACCCTGCACTGACATTGAAATTGCTTGCGCGTGCGACCCAGTTTTTGAGCGCGTATGCGCGCGCGTTCCAGCAAGTGGGCGCACAGGGCGTCATCATGGCAGAGCCAGCGGCGGGATTACTTTCGCCGCGCGGCTTGGCGAAATTTTCCGCGCCATTTGTCAAACAAATTATTTCCGAAACACAGACGGCACAGTTTGTCGTCGTTCTACACAACTGCGGCGCAAAGCTAGTGCATCTGCCAAAAATTCTGGAATCCGGCGCAGAGATTTATCATTTTGGCGCGCCGATGGATTTGCTCGCGGCATTGCAACAAGTGAATGGCACGGTCATTCTTGCTGGCAACCTCGATCCATCCGCCGTGTTTCACGCTGGCACGCCGGAATCTGTGCGAATGCACACGGCGCAACTTGCAGAGGCAACGCGCGCGTATCGCAACGTCATCATTTCGTCTGGGTGCGATTTACCGCCCGGCACAGCGGTCGAAAACCTGCAAGCGTTTTACGATGCGGTTGCGGCAAACGCTTGATGTAAAAAACGAACCGGCGTTTCGCGAAACCTTTATTTTCAATCCACCTGGCAATGACGCGTGCATTCTA
>JBBIUF010000150.1:0-4422 GCA_037440365.1 Chloroflexota bacterium | reverse complement strand
CGGTGGCTGTGGCGTTCGCTTGCGCGGTGGCGGCGACATTTGCCTGTTCGGTGGCGGTGGCATTGGCTTGCGCGATTAGGGTCGCTTGGGTTTGTGCGGTCGCGGTGGCGGCTTGGGCGGTTTGCCGCGCCATGGCGATACTAGTTGCGGTTGCATTCGCTTGCATTTGTTGGTTCAGGACAAATGGGATCACTAACAAGGCGCAGAGCAAGATACTTGCGCCAAATACCATCAAGCCAATCAATCCGGGATTCAGCGTACGGGCACTGGTTCTTTGTCTGCGCATACGGCGTATGTGCGGCTTGCGGCGGAGCGTGCATAGGCGTCGTTGGTTGCGGCGGAGTATAAGCTGGCGTCGTCATTTGCGATATATGTGTTGGCACTGTGAACGCTTGCTTCATCTCTGCCGCGTTGTTAAAGCGATCCGCCGCATGGACTGCCATCGCTTTTAGCACCACCGCTTCAGTGTTTGCGGAAATCGCGGGATTCCATTGACGCGGCGGAATCGTAATGTCGGTTGCGCTGGTCACGCGGTCGGGCGCTTCGGGCGGGAGATGGTTCGTCAGCAATTCGTACAGCGTGACGCCGAGCGCGTAAATGTCACTGCGCGCGTCGGTGCCTTTGCCATATTGCTCCATGGGCGAATATGGCGGCGTTACCGCGCGCGCGGCAACCTGGGTGCCAACGCCGCCGGCTAATAACTTGGCGATGCCAAAGTCAATTAACTTGATCTTGCCGTCTGGCACAATTTTGATATTGCTAGGCTTGATGTCGCGGTGGATGATTGGGCTGGGTTGGCGCGTGTGCAGATATGCGAGCGCGTCGCATAATTCTTGCGCCCACGCGAGCACTTGCGCTTCGGGAAAGGGGACGTGATTGCGTTCCAGGCGCTCTTCCAATGTGTCGCCTTCAATGTATTCCATCACGAGGTAATCGCGATTGCCTTCGGTGAAAAAATCGGCGACTTTGGGCAAGGCGGTGTGATTCAGTTTGGCGAGGATGCTGGCTTCAAGCCGGAATTGATCGGACGCGGCTTGGAGTTGCGCGGGGGTCGCGTTTGGATCGGGCACGAGTTCCTTGATTGCAAACAGCGCGCCACCCAGGTTAATGTGTTCGGCTTGATAGACTGCGCCGTAACCGCCGCGCCCGAGGAGGCGCGTGATGCGGTATTTGTTTTGGAGGACCAGAGGTGCGCGGCAATTCGCGCAAAAATGCGCGGTGTCGCGATTGGAGGTGTTGCAAACGCTACAGTTCATCATAGATCAACCTTGATCAATAAAATGTCGAGCGCCGCCGCAGTTAGGGAATAAATTTAAGGTAACTCAATTCCATGAAAAGCACTGCGATGACTATAATAATCAATATTACCGAAAGAAGCAACATGGCGCCAATGCCGATGAGCGTGGATGCGCCGCCGCCCAAGCCGAGTGCCAGCTTGATAATTTGCATGACCAGGGCGGTGTCCCTTGATTTGCTGGGTGCGCTTACGCCGCTGGGGTTTCGCAATGCGCGTGCCATCTCTACCGCGCTTTGAAAACGCTGTTGCGGATTCAGTTCGATTGCCTTGACGATCACGCTTGCGAGCGCGGGCGAAATTGCCGCGTTCATTGCGTGCGGCGCAAGCGTTGGTTGCGCGACGCGATCCGGTGCGGCGGGCGGCAATTGATTCGTCAGCAATTGCCAAAGCGTGATGCCCTGCGTGTAAATGTCGCTTCGCGCGTCAATGGCACCGGTTCCGTAACATTCAATCGCGGCATAAGGCGCGGCAACGTGTGGCTTGCCAATGGCGAGCGTCATCACGCGAATGTCGCCGTTCGGCGCGAGTGTGAGATTCTGCGGCGTAAGATCGCGGAGCAGGATGGGCGGCGTTTGCGCATGCAACATGCTCAGCAGATCGCACAATTCGTTTGCCCATGCGCGCACCGTCGCGTCCGGGAATGGCGTTCCAGTCCGTTGCAATTGCGCCGCGAGCGATTCGCCGCTCACATAATCGGTCACGAGGTAACTGCGCTGGTTCTCGCCGAAAAAATCCCAAACGCGTGGCAATGCGGGATGTTGCAAATTTCTGAGCTGGTTCGCTTGAATTTGCCATTGCGTTTCGATTTGTTGTTGCTCGGCGGGGGCAAGGCGTTGGTCAGGCACTAGCTCGGTGATCGCGAATGTGACGCCGGTGAATGCCAGGTGCTTGCCAAGATAGATCGCGCCCCAGGTTTCGCGGGCAAGCACTTGGGTGATCGCATATTTGTTTTGCAGGATCAGCGGCGCGTTGCATCGCGCGCAACTAGGCGCGTTGGCAGAATTTGGATGTTGGCAGATCGGACAGATCACACTATTTCCTTTTGCGCCGAAACACTAGTTGCGTATTGCCCAGCCGCACTTGCATTCCGTCTTGCAGTATGGTCGAGGTGACGGGGACGTTGTTCACCCAAACCGGGTTGCCCGGCAACGCATACAGCGTGAACTGTCCCTGCGCCAAGCGAATCTCGGCGTGCTTGCGGGCAATCGTCTTGTCGCCGAACAAGCCAACCTCATTGCCATCGGAACTGCCGAGCGTGTTGATCGCCTTGTCGAGCAAAAATTCCTTGCCTTCGTGTCGTCCGCTCGACGTAATTTTGAGAATTGCCTTGTTCGCCCAGATCGGCACGAACGCGGCAAGCAAGCCGACGAATGCGCCGAGTAAAGCAAAGCCCACCGCGCGATTCGTCATTTGCATATTTGACAGCCGCGCGATGGCGATGAACGCGACGCCGCCCGCTAAACCGCCGAGGATGCCGCCGAGCGCGCCGAACAAGATGCGGCGCAGTGATAAGGTGACCACGCCTTCTGCCATGCCAATGCCGATGCCAAAAATCGCCCAGCCGAACGCGCGAAATGTGTCGCGGAGGAGCGGATCGGCGCTGGCGGTTTGTCCGGCTTGGAACGCGGCTTCACCGGCAACGAGACCCAGGATGCCGCCCAGTGCGCCAGTGACTGCGCCGATGAGCAAGCCGCGCAGGACGCGCACGACGCGCCCTTCCAACGCGCCGCCGAAACTGCTGATGAGCGCGCCGATGCACATGCCGACGAGCGCGCCGTTAAAGACGGCATCCAGCCACACATTGGCTGGGTTGAAGCGCAAAACCAGGTCGAGCAAAAGCCAGGCGAGGAAACCGCCCCACGCGCCGACGAGCGTATTGTAAATAATTTTGAGTTGGAGCGACATGGTTTCTCCTCTAGCGCGTAATGCCGCCTGGCGTTGGCGATGCGGTGACGGTGGGTGTTGGCGTGATTGTCGGCGTAAGTGTCACGGTAGGTATTGGCGTTGGCTGACTCAGGATCGTGATGCGTTGTTGTTCGCGCAAATTGTCCGGGTCGAGGATCACGGCAATGTCTGCGCCGCTACTTGGCGCAAGGGCTTGCACGAGCCAGGAGCGCTGGGTGAACGATGCGCTGGCTTCCGGCGCAACGTCTTGCGCGAGTGCGCCTTTGACGAGCGCGAGTTCGGGCGGCAGAACCAACCGAATGCGTTGTCCGACTTGTGGGTTGCTGATCAGTGCGCTGATGTAAAACTGGGTGCCTTGGTCCACGCGATTCGACGATAAACTCAAACTCAGGTTGGGATTGTTCGACGTGGTGCTGGAGATCGCGCCCAAGCCATAGTACGCCACGATGCGGCGTTGTGCGCCGGGCGCAAGTGATTGCGGATCGTAAAACAATCCGAGTGCGCTATCGGGGACGTTGCCGCGCAGGAACGGCGCGCCGACACCGCCCGCAGTTTGCAGAAAATCGTAGGGCATGTCGCTACCGGACCAAGCGGTCAGCAGGACGCGGTCGGGTGGCGTGGCTTCGTTGCCGCGCAATGTAATGTTGACGATGACGCCGGGATTTTGCAGATCGGCTTTTTCCAACGCGCGGATCGAATCGGGAATGTCTGCGCCGCGCAAATCTATCGCGCGACTCGTGATCCCGGGCTGGGTCGCGACTACAAACGGCACGCCGTCGTTATTGCCGATGAGCGTGTCAATCATCAGCCGCAAGCCGACCAGGTGCGCGGCGGTGTCGCGATTCTCTAACGTGTATTCGATGCGGATTGTGTCATAGCGATTGGTGCTGGTGCCGATCACGACGCGCACAATTTGTTTGACGCGAATCTTGTTGTATTCCCATTCCATCGTCGCCAGGCGTTTATCGTTTTGCATTGGCGTAATGATCGTGCCGTCGCCGCTTCCAAAAATCGGGGTTGCGCCATCGAGCCAGAGCCGGGTATTGTTTGTGTCGCCGCTTTCGCTAAAGGTCAATTGCTTGTTATCGTCGTCGGCGCGGCGCGGATCGCCGATGGTGGTTTTCAAACCAAATTTGCCATTGGCTGTTGCGCCGATGACCACCACCGGATCGGGATAATCGGGTGTGGGCGTTGGCACATTCGTCGGCGTGGGAATTGTT
>JBBIUF010000149.1:0-4802 GCA_037440365.1 Chloroflexota bacterium | reverse complement strand
GTCGCCGTTGGCGCGGGCGCGTTGCCACCTTCCGCCCACGCGCCCGATGCCATCAGCGCGATAATTGCAATTACATCCAGCACGATTACCCACAGAATCTTTTGCCAGCGTGTTAGCGTCATTGCTCCCCCGCAAAAATAATCAGCCGCGCTTGCTACAAGGCGGCTGATCCTCATCGTGCATCTTGGCTCAGTTCGAGTCAGCAACCCGGCTATCCTCGTTTGAGGATCCGTGGTTTTGCGTCCCCGGCTTGCGCCGAGTTTGCCCTTGGCGCTCGTAGAACCAATTTACACGATTTTGATTCTGAGCGCAATGGTTTTGTTGGTCAAAATGGGTTAAATGATTTTAACCCAGGTTATTTGCTTTCGCGATCTCAACCATGACATCCGGCACGTTCGTAATCACGGCGTCTATGCCGAGTGCCATCAGGCGTTTCATTTCATCCGGTTCGTTCACTGTCCAGGTGTTAATCTGATAGCCATGCTGGCGCGCCCATATGACAAACGCTGATGTGATCATATCGTGCGCTGGGTGCAGGGCGGTTGGCTTGGCGATAGGGCGCAACCAGGCGCGCCGCAAATAGATCGGCAAGTCGCTGGCGTAGAGCAACCCGCGTGGCAAACCTGGGTTCAGGGTTGCCATGCGCGCAAGCGCAAACGGATTGAACGATGACAGGATGACGCGCTCGCCCATCTGCGTTTCTTCGATCACGGCAAGGACAGCGGCTTCCAAGCCATCGTCTTGGATCGCCGTCCCCTTTAATTCGATGTTGACAATGCCGCGTTTGCCGACGGCGCGCAAGGCTTGCTCGAGCGTTGGAATTTTTTCGCCGCGATATTTTTCAAACCGATGGCTCGCGTCCAGTTGTTGCACCTGTGCCCAGTTCATCTCGCGGATGTCACCAAAGCCATTGGTCGTGCGATCCACAGTATCGTCATGGATGACAATCGGCACGCCATCGTTGGTCAAGGTCACGTCGAGTTCAACTCCATCTGCGCCCATTTCGAGTGCGAGGTTGAAGGCGGCGAGTGTGTTCTCTGGCGCATATGCGCTTGCGCCGCGATGTCCCAAGACAAGTGGTTTCATAATTCCCCTTTGAATGATTTGATCCAGACAAGAAAACAGGTAGGCGGGTGAGCGCCAAGCACGCATCACCGGTCTACCTGTTTGGCTAGCGCTCCAGACGAACTAGAGTTTTGTGCCGTCGTTGCTACAAAATTTTGCGCCTGCAGGATTTTCCGTGCCGCAGGTGGGGCATTTGACTGTGCCCGTTGTGAATTTGTTTCCGCAACTATTACAGAATTTTGCACCAGCCGGGTTCGCCGTGTTGCAATTTGGACAAACCACGGTACCAGTGGCGGCTGGGGCAGGATGCGGTGTTTGTTGTTGCATCGCTTGCGACATCATGCCTGCCATCGCCGCGCCCAAACCTGCGCCGGCGCCCAAACCCATCCCGGCTTGCATCGCGCCGCCGCCCATGCCACCCGCGTTATTCGCCGCATCGCCCATCGCGCGCGCGGCTTTGAATTTCATGTACTGATCCATGTTGCCCAACGCGCCCATTGCCGCGCGCTCATCAATTGCTTTGGCGGTTTCTTCGGTAGGCGTGATTGCGCTAACATACAATGCCTTGATGGTTAGACCCAAGCCGCCGAAATCATCCGTCAGTTGCGCCTTGGTGCCGGCGCCAATTTCACTGTAGATGCTGGGCAAGTCCAGGATCGATTTTTTCTGTTCGCCTAGCAAGTCCGTCATCTTGGCGATGATCATACTGCGGAGATAATTCTCCAACGCGGCGGTTGTGTAAATGCCTTGCTGACCAACAATGCCGTTGACGAATAGCGCGGGGTCTTTAACCTGGAACGCAAATGTGCCGAACGAGCGCAAACGCACCATACCCAGATCGGGATCGCGGAAGGCGATAGGTTCGGGCGTGCCCCATTTTTGATCGATAAACTCTTTCAAGTTGACGAACACGACTTCGGCGGGGAACGGCGATTTGCCCATCGTCGCCAAACCGATGAGACTGGCGAGAATGGGAATGTTCGCAGTGGTGATCGTGTGACGACCAGGGCCCAACACGTCAAGCGATTTACCATCGCGGAAGAACACGGCGTTCTGGCTTTCGCGGACGATCACTTGCGAGCCCAGTCGAAAATCGCCTGGCCCGTCTGGTGGTTCACGATGCACGACTTCATTTCCAACGTTATCGAGAAACTCTACGACATCTATAATTCGTGGCATGATCCATCTCCTGGTTTTATGCGAGTGAGGACGCCAGCGGATCGGCAATGCGATTCAACTGGCGTCCTGGACAGCGCGTAAAAATTATTTGCCCAACTTTAGTTTTAGCGCCGCGAGCTTTTGCTCTACCGCGTCGTCCGTGCCTAACGCTTTGAACTTGTCATCCACCGATGTGGTCGCGCCATGAACTTCGGCTTCCGCGGCGGCGCGCGCTTCTTGTTCCTGAATTCGGCGTTCCATCCGCGCGAGATCAGACGAATAATCTACAGTTGAAATTTTTGCCGATGCTTGCGCGATCTGTTGTTGCGCGTTGGCGCGTTTCGCGCGCGCGATCAGCAGGTCCTTGTTGCGGCGCGCATCGTCGTATTTTGCTTGGAGCATGTCGAGGTCGGCTTTTAGTTTTTGCACGGCTTGATGTTGCGCGTCGAGTTGCTTTTGGTAAATATCTACCTGCGCCTGATAATCACCTTGGCGATGCAATCCTTCGCGCGCGAGATCATCCATGCCTTTCGATACGGCGAGCTCGGCTTTTTTGCCCCAATCCTCCGCGTTTTTCTTTGCGGCGTCGAGATCGAACTGGATCATTTTCTCTTGCGCGATCTGTTCGGCAACTTGGGATTGCCCTTGGCGCAGGGCATCTTCCATGTCACGCATGATTTGGTTGAGCATTTTTTCGGGGTCTTCCGCGTGATCCAACAAATCGTTAATGTTCGCGCGAATGACTTGGCTGAGTCGGTCAAAGAATCCCATGGGGTTCCTCCTTGTTAAATAGCGAATTTTTCAATCCGCGTTATCGGCGATATAGTTTGAAACTTGTCACGTCAGTGGTCAGTCCAGACATGACGCGCGTTTCCGTGCCAAAGTTTTCGATCCAGATGCGGCTGTCTAGTTCCGCGGTGTAGCGCGCAAAAGTGACCGCGCCGCGTTTGACGCCGCCCGCGCCTTCGACGGTGACCGTTGCCTGTCCGGTATCGGCGCGCGTAAATGTTTGGTTGTCCAGGGTCAGCGTGGCGGGCAGGGGCGACGGCACGCGAAGTTGGATTTCCTGACACACGGCGATTTCGCTGTGTGGTCCCACGCGTAACCAGGTTTGCTTATTTCCATCCTTGAGCAAAAATGCCAGGACTGTCTCGTTTTCGATTTTGTAACTCATTTTACCAGCGACAAGATAATCGTTGCCGCTGAACGCGACGGCGTCGTCTAGTTTCAAATTGGTCAGCGCGATGAAATCGGCGGACGGTGCTTGTTTTGGCGCGAGGGCATCTAACGGCGATGCCGGGGGTGGCAAGTTTTCGGCGCTGGAGAGCGCGGGGCGTTTCCCGGTGGACATGAATTGCTCGCGTTGATCAAACTCGGCGTTGAGATTGTCCAACAATTCGCCACACGCCGCGATGGCATCATCCACGCCGTTTTTGGCTTTGAGCGCGGCGGCCAGTTTGTCAAACGCAGTTTTCAAGCCCGGCACACCGTTTGCCAGGTCGGCGTCGAATTTGGTTAGCGCGTCAATATCGGCTTCGACGATTTGCGCCGAATCGAACCAGCCCGCATACCCGCGCGGCGCGGTGTTGAATCGCGCGATCAAGCGCGCAATTTTTTGATCGAGCCGCTCCAAGTCCACGATCACATCGAGCGGGGCTTTGGCGCGGATGCGCGCTAGGGCGGTTTGCAATTCGGAATACTTGAGCGCGAGTTGCCCGCGTGTGAACTTGTCCACATCGCGCCGCCGCTCTTTGGCTTCATAACCGATATAGCCGGGAAGCTGGAGCGCAATTTCGATGATGCGTTGTTGAAGATCGTCCATAGTCATTGCTCCAATTCCTGTTCAAGCTGAAACTAGGTAAAGCATAAACCCAAAGGCCCGCCGCCGCAACGCTATTGCCCTGACAATTGGCTGACAGAAATCACGCTATCCTTGCGGCAAAAATAATTCCGCGCCGCAATACTGACATTTGATCAGTCCTTTGCCAACCGCTTCGCGTTCGCCGCCGCAATTCGGGCATTTGGTTGTTTGCATTTGCGACGAGTCTTTGGAATAAAACACGCCTTCTTGCCAGTTGACATAGCCGCTGAACAAGCCCTGGTTGACCAATTCGACAAGCATCATCTTGACCTGGTCGCGCGTGAGTTTCATTTCAATCGCCGCATTCGCCAGCGAAATTTTTCCAGCGGATTGAATCATGCCGAGCAGGCGCTCTTTTTTTTGCACATCCGCCATCTCGACGGCTTCTTGTCCACCTTTGATAAAGAGGAACACACCCACGCCGGCAAGAATCAAAAACGGGATAACGCCGAATAAAGCGATACCGAGGATTGCGCCTGCGGGAGAAAGCCCGGTTGGACCAGATCCGGTTGCGCCCAAACCCAGGAACAGCGAAACGATCCCGCAAATGGCTATCCCTGCGATTACCAGTACCAATCCGATAATGCGACCCGTCGTCATGTTATCCTCGTTGTCATTTTGATTGTGTTATCGAACGGTGATGATTCTATCCAAAGCCAGAACCACCGCCACCGCCGCCGCCACCACCGCCGCCGCCACCGCCACTCCAACCGCCGCC
>JBBIUF010000148.1:0-4862 GCA_037440365.1 Chloroflexota bacterium | reverse complement strand
CTTAAAGACTTCGGCATAGGCGACGCCAAACAAGCGCCCCATGTGCGCGTCTTCCGCCTGATACAATTCCAACAGTTGATCGCCTTGCGCAACTTGAAACAACGCGGTATATTCTGCAAGCGCTTGTTGCTTGAGCGCATACGTTTCACTCACGTCCACCGCAAATCCAAAATCGCCCCAGGCGGGTTCCATTTTGCAATGCGGATAAAACAGGCGTTGAATTTCCCAGGGCGCGGTCTCCGCCAGCACTTCACCGCCTGGGACGCGCTCCCAGTTTTTGAGCCGCGCGTAAAACACCGCGGCGGAAACCAGGGACTGGACCGCCGCGTGATCCGGATGCACACACGCTTCCGTCGTCGCAAAAACCATCCGCGGGCGATGCCGCCGAATCAATTGCGCGATCGTCACGCGCGCTGGAATGGTATCGCTAATAAACCGATCTTGCTGATCGAGGATGATACACTCGGCGCCAAGAATTTTTGCCGCGCGTAACGCTTGCTCACGCCGTACTCCAGACACAGCGTAATCCGAAGGTTCGCCGTCGCACAGATCGATGATCAGTCCGCGTTGTCCAGTGCGCGTCAGTTTGGCGATCGTGCCGCCCATTTGCACTTCGGCGTCATCCGGGTGCGCCGCGATGATGAGAAAATCGAACTGGGTGTCTGTCGGCATCGAGTTCATCGGGTTGCCTCGACGAGATAACTATCCGGATCGTGCCAGGTTGCTTGAGCCGCCGTAAAACCAGCCGCCGTCAACCACGCACTCACTTGCTCCGGCGATACGCGATCTGCGCGCGGCGGACCACCTTGCGTGCCTTCCGCGTCCGGTCGCCAATCCAGCACCGCAACGCGCGCGCCGGGCCGCACCACGCGAAATAGTTCGCTCGCCAATTTTTCCGGCGGCTCGACTTCGTGGAACACAAACGCCAACCACGCAAAATCGGCGAACGCATCCGGCAGATCAATCGTGGGTAGTTCACTGCGATGCAACCGCACCTGCGCGGGCGGCTTGCGCGTGGCAAGCGTATCGAGCAGTTCCTGACTGACATCCACCGCCCACACCTCGCCGGTCGCGCCGACAATTTCGGCGAGCGGCAGAGTCCAAAAGCCGGGACCAGCACCCAGGTCGAGCGCGGTTTGCCCAGCGCGCAAGCCAAAGCGGGTTAAAAATTGGGGCGGATTCCAATACGCCTGCCGTTCAGCACTTAGCAAACGGTGTTGGCGTTGAGGATCGAATCGTTTTTCGTCGTGTGGCATAATGCCTCCTAACTAATTTTGCAATGTCCCATTGTTTATCTGCCGCAGAAACGCACACGCGAAACGGCGTTGCATAGAAAATTTTATTTTTTATCTGTTTCCGTATGGTTCTATAGCCAAGTTTACAATGTCACTCTATTAGATGCAAGCGCACGCTAAACGTTTCAGCACCCAGCCCGACGATCCAAACTCCAATTAAATTTTAAGGTTAGCGGTGCGACCTTTGGTGCGCGCGCGCATCCAATTCACTGATTCGATACGATTACGATAAGGATACCCCAATGAATTTCTTTTCTCAGCTGTTCGCGCCAATCCCGCAACTCGACTCGCTTGCCGCGCAAGCCAAACTAAAGGCACAACCCAAACCGTTTTTGCTCGACGTGCGCGAGCCGGATGAATACCGCGACGGGCATATTGCTGGCGCCAAGTTAGTCCCGCTCGGCGAACTCACCCAACGTCTCGGCGAATTGCCGCGCGACCGCGAGATTATTTGCGTGTGTCGTTCCGGCAATCGGAGCGGCACAGCAACACGCCAACTCGTCGCCGCGGGTTATACCGCCGTGAATTTGAGCGGTGGGATGATCGGCTGGGCGCAAAAGAACTTGCCGATCAAAAAAGGCAACGGCGCGTAATGCCTGGCTTGATGCTCGACCTCATACTGGGCTTTGGAATCGGCTTGTCGCTGGGGTTGCTCGGCGGCGGCGGCTCCATTCTCACCGTGCCGGCGCTCGTCTATCTTGTCGGGCAATCGCCGCAAGCCGCCATCACCACCTCATTGGCAATTGTCGGCGCGAATAGCGTTTTGGGCGCATCGTTTCATTCCGCGCAACGCACGCTCAATTGGCACGTGGCGCTGGTGTTTGGCGGCGCAGGGATGATCGTCGCATACCTCGCCGCAGGGCTATCGAAATTTTTTTCGCCCGCGGCGTTGCTCGTTGCATTTGCGTTACTCATGCTCGTCATCGGCGGGCTGATGTTGTTGCGGCGCGATGCGCCGACCGCTACGCCGACCACGCCCAGTGTGCCACTGATGCTTGCCAGTGGCGCGGGCGTGGGTTTGCTCACCGGCGTCCTGGGTGTGGGCGGCGGCTTTCTCATCGTCCCCGCACTAGTCATGCTCGTCGGCTTGCCAATGAACCAAGCCGTCGGGACTTCGCTCGTCATCATCGCGGCGAATAGCGCGGCGGGCTTGCTCGGCCATTTGAGCGCAGGCATGTTCGATCTGTGGCTCACGCTGATTTTCGTCGCGGCGGGTCTCGTCGGCACCTTCGTCGGCGCGCGCATTGCCCAGCGCTTGCCAGCGCAACGTTTGCGGCAAGCGTTCGCGGGCTTGGTCGTTCTTCTCGCCGTGTTTCTCCTCTTGGATAATTTACCCAAAATGTTGCAGTAACCCGCGCGATTGCCGCATGGGCTCGAGCCCGCGCGCTCCCAACTCGCACGCCACATTCACCGCATCTCCATCATTTGTCCACACGCATTTGGTATAGTGGAATCAATCAAGCAGAAACATGGTTCTGCAAATACAAAACGATGGAGGTTCGAAATGAACAAGTGGTTGAAAATTGGAACGTTCGCGGCAGTGGTTGCGCTCATCGCGCTCACGTCGCTCGGCGCAGGCTCTGCGTTTGCCCAAGGTCCCGTCACGGGAAATCCGATGTACGGCAATGCGCTCGGCTTGGGCGGATCAATCGGCGGACCGCAAAATTCGCTCGTGGCGATTGCGGCAAAATTGTTCGGCATGGATCAGACCGCGCTCGTCGCCGAACTGAACACGGGTAAAACACTGGCCGATGTAGCGCAAGCCAAGAATGTTTCACTCGACGCGCTCGTGAACGCGGCGTTGCAAACGCATACGCAAACATTACAAGCGGCAGTCGCGGCGCAACGCCTCACGCAAGCGCAAGCCGACGCGATGCTCGCCACGAGCAAGACGCAAATCACCACAGAATTGACGACCCCGTTTGCGGCACGCGGCAATGGCGCCGGGCTGGGTTTCGTGGACGCGAATCACGATGGCGTTTGCGATACCTGCGGTAGCGCAACTCCGATGAACAGACCATTCGCGGGACGCGGGCGCGGGAATCGGTAATTGAATATGACCCGTCAGGGCAACCTGATCACCATAATGCAAGCGACATTCCGTCAAACGGTTTGCCGCTTGCATTTGGTTTGTAACTCGGCAAGCGCACCCGTATCTGCAACGTAAATTTTCGTCATATAGATGAGGGGCAATGGTAATCTCGGAATCCGACCTGCTACAACGCGCGCGCCAATTTGACCGGCAAGCCCTGGGCGAAATCTATGATCGCTATAGCCCACGGTTGTATCGTTACGCCGCGCGCTTGTTGGGCAATCCTGATCTCGCCGAAGACTGTGTGGCCGATGTATTTAGCCGTTTTTTACACGCGCTTGAAAAGGGCAACGGTCCCCGCGACTATATGCAAGCTTATCTGTACCGCATCGCGCACAATTGGATCACCGATCACTGGCGCGCCAAGCCGCCCCCAGCCGTTGTCTTGGACGACGAATGGCAAGCCGGCATCAATAGCGATCCAGCGCACACCTTACTCGCGCAAATTGAACAAGCGCAAGTGCGCGCGGCGTTGGCACAATTGACGCCCGAGCAACGCCAAGTGATCGTGCTCAAATTTATCGAAGGATTGGACAATGATCACGTTGCCGCGGCGCTCGGCAAACCGATTAGCGCAATCAAATCACTCCAGCACCGCGCGCTCGGCGCATTACGGCGCAATTTGACGCAAGCAGAGCAACCGTATGAACCCACCATCTGAAGAATTAGACGCCTTGATTCAAGCTAAACTCAACCGCCTTGATCCAACACCGGCGCGCAGTCCACACGCAGTAGCGCAGGGACGCGCCAATTTTATGCACGCGGTAGAATTGTTGCCGCCAGCCGTATCGCCACCGCCTCGCATCCGTCACACTAGTTGGTTAAACCTATTCTCACAAAAGGAGCGATGGAGTATGGCAACAATTACCACGATGCTAGTGATGCTTTCCCTGGTCTTGGGTGGTTCGGGGGCAACCGTCTACGCCGCGCAGGACGCCCTGCCGAATGATCCATTGTACGGAATCAAACTGATGACCGAGGACGCGCGCCTGACGACCGAAACAAACACGCAAGCGCGCGCCAACTTGGCGCTCGATTTTGCCAATCGCCGGATGGACGAACTGATGGCGCTCGCCCTGCAAGGCACGGTTCTGCCCGAAACGGTGACCCAACGCCAACAAACGCAGATTGACCTGGCATTGCGTGACGCCGCCGGGTTAGACGACGCCACGTTGACAATGGAATTGTTGCGGACACAGGATCTGCTCAAGCAACAATTACGCCTCATCGAAACCACGCGCCTACAAACATCCAGTCAGGCGACCCCGGCGTTGGATCGGGTGCGTGAGATGTTGCAAACCCGGCTGGCATTGACCGACCTGGGTTTGCAAGACCCGCAACAATTTAGAACGCAGATGCGCCAAGCAACGCGCAATCAATCCCAACAACATCAACCAACAGGGACACCACCACAACAACAGCCGACAGCGGCACCGCAACAGCAACAACAACAGCAACAGCAACAACAACAACAA
>JBBIUF010000147.1:0-5097 GCA_037440365.1 Chloroflexota bacterium | reverse complement strand
CGATCATGTTTTTATATTTTATGCACTGTCGGAACTCAAACCTGACGGCGACCCTCTATCGCTCGCGTCAGCGTCACCTCATCAGCATATTCCAAATCACCACCCACAGGCAAACCGCGCGCGAGCCGCGTCATCAGAATCCCCAAAGGTTTAATCAACCGTTCCAAATACATCGCTGTCGCTTCGCCTTCAAGGTTAGGGTTTGTCGCCAACATTATTTCTTTGATCCCAGGATCGCGTTGAATCCGCGCAAGCAATTCGCTAATGCGTAAATCTTCAGGACCAATTCCTTCGACCGGCGAAATGGCTCCGTGCAACACATGATACAATCCACGATACTCACGAGTGCGCTCGATCGCCAATACGTCAAGCGGCTCCTCGACCACACAAACAATTGTGCGCTCGCGTGATTCATCACGGCAGATGGCGCAAGGATTTTCTTCAGCAATGTTTGCGCAAATCGAACACATGACGATATGATCTTTTAACTGGACAAGTGCTTCCGCCAGCGAGCCTGCTTGCTCTTTCGACGATCGTAATAAATAGAACGTGAGGCGCTGTGCTGTCTTGGGCCCAATTCCAGGCAAACGATGGAACTCTTCAATCAAGCGCGTTACTGCGCGCGGCGTGGTATCCATTAGCCCAGCAAACCAGGAAGCCCCAAGCCGCCTGTGATCGAACTCATTTTACTCGTCGCCAGTTGTTGCGATTTTTCGATAGCTTCATTCACCGCCGCGACAATCAGATCTTGCAACATTTCAACATCAGTCGCCGTGACCGCATCGGGCGAAATTGTAATTGCTTGAATTTTTTGCTGTCCTGTAATCACAACCTTGACCGCGCCGCCTCCAGCACTCACTTCGAGCGTTTCGGTTTCGAGCGACGCTTGCGTCTCCGCCATCTTTTGCTGTAGCACTTGTAACATACCTTGTGCCCCCGCTGGGTTGCGCGGCATTGATGCGCCACCACGCGGCATACTTCGCTTGCTCATCATCTCTCTCCTATCGTGAGTTTAGCTATTCGTGAATCTGGGTGATCTGCGCACCTAATTGATTCACGGCCGCCCGAATCAGCGGGTCATCTTCTACCGCTTTAAGCCGCGCTTTCTTGGGCGACAGAACACACTTGACGCGATATTTTTGTTGAAAAATGTCGGATACGGTTTTCTCGATCAGCGCCTTGACATTGGCTTGCTTTTCAAAACGTTCGACATGTGCCTGAAAATGAAGCCCCAAGACAATCAGATCGCCTTCAACCTTGAGCGGTTCGGCATCACGCAACTGTGCCTCCGCCATTTTATCGTACGAACGCACTCGCGCAAGCACACTAGACCACCGCTCGCACAAAAGCTCAGTCGTCAACGCGCCAGCTATACTTGACGTGCTCTCAGTTATACGGTTACCCGGCATGCTAGTTTCTGGCACAACCACATCGGAGGGCGGCGCGCTCGCTTGCGTTGCAGATGGCGGCGGCACACGCGACGGTGATTTAGGCGGCGGGATCGACACCGCTTTGGACGTTGATGGCATCGCTGTGCGCTCAGCCGCGTCTTCATCCAGCGCCGCTTCAACCAGCGCAATTTCGAGTGGCAAGGTTGGATGTGCGCTAGCGCGCAATTCGAACGCGGCTTGATTGAACAAACGAATCGCGTGAACAATTTGTTCCGCCGAAAATTGTCCAACGCGCGCAGTCATCTCCGCTTGAGTCTCGGCAGATAGCGTGAGCGCGTCGCCACTTCCTGCTTTCATCAACAACAGCCCGCGCAAATATTCAACAATTTCGCGCGCCAGTTGACGCGGGTCTGCCCCGCTATCCACCGCATTAGCAATCAACGTCAACCCTGTGGCAAGATCTTTTTCAGCGAGCCGCGCAATCAACTCGCCGACGATTTGATGTGACGCCGCGCCAAGCAATCCTTGCACCTGCACGAGCGTGATCGCATCGCTCCCATACGCGGTGAGTTGATCCAGCAAACTAATCGCGTCGCGCATCGCCCCGGTGGCTTGCCGCGCGATCAGTTCCACGGCGGCTGGTTCGATCGTGAGATTTTCTTTTTCGGCGATCTCGGTCAGGCGTGCAACAATTTCCGGCAAGGTCAGGCGGCGAAAATCAAAGCGTTGCACACGCGAAATTACAGTCGCTGGAATTTTTTGCGGATCGGTGGTTGCCAAAATAAAAATGACGTGCTCCGGTGGCTCTTCCAGTGTTTTCAATAGCGCATTAAACGCGGACGTAGAAAGCATATGGACTTCGTCAATGATGTACACCTTGAAGCGCGCTTCGCCAGGGCGAAAATCCACCTTGTCGCGCAAATCGCGAATGTCTTCCACGCTTGTGTTCGATGCCGCATCAATTTCGATCAGATCAAGCATCCGCTCTTCGTTGATGGCTTGACAGATCACGCATTGATTGCACGGCTTGATCGCGTCTTTCGATAAACAGTTGACTGCTTTTGCGAGCAAGCGCGCCGTAGTCGTCTTACCGGTACCGCGCGGACCAGTAAACAAATACGCGTGTGCAATGCGATCTAACGCCAAGGCATTCTTGAGCGTCGTCGTGACATGCGCTTGCCCTTCAACTTCGCTAAATGTGCGCGGACGATATTTTAGGTATAACGCTTGCGCTGGCATTGCCCCTCCAAACGCTCCAATCCTTCCCCTTTAAGATTACGGTTGCGTTTTTTCCACAGGCGGCGTCCAATCCGCGCCAACGATCACACGAATGTCTGAATCGCCTTTGACGTTCGTCACCCGCCGGATGTTTTCTGGATCGACATGAAACATTTTAGCGAGCGTGGTGATCGTCGCGCTCTTGGTGCCGCTATAGTCAATCAAGACGGTTTTGGCATAGTCAAATCGATCAGCGTTACCATAGCCATAGACGGCATAACCCTGGGCTTGCAAAAATTTCGCGGTGCGCTCTGCGACCTGGGTGTTATTCGTTCCATTCAACACGACCAGTTTTGCATTCTCTGTTTTAATCTGTCCCGATTGATCGGCAACTGTCCCATCTTGCGGAATCATCTGATCCATCAATGCGCCAATCTTGGCACGGTCGGGCCACAACACGTCCGCACCCGCACTGGTCAAAAATTCGACTGTCATGGTTTGATCGATGGTCGCGTTCTTGATATTTTCAGTTTTGATGCGCGATGCCGTTTGCGCCAATGCCAGCACCTCTTGCGGTTGCAAATCGGTTTCGACTGCGCCCCACATGGATTGCATCAACGCAGGTAATTTCGGTAGAATGTCGAGCCGCAACGCCTTGTCGCGCAACGCCATCAACACTTGCATCTGGCGTTTCGAGCGTCCAAAATCATTGTCCACATGGCGCGTGCGCGCATACGCCAGCGCCAGATCGCCATTCATGTGGATATGCCCTGCCGGGATATGCAACGGGCGATAGCCAAAATTATCGTCGGGGTATTGCGGATCATCAATCGTTTTCGGCACATCAATATCAATTCCGCCCAGCGTGTCCACCACTTTGCGAAATCCGCTAAAATCCACTAGCACGTAATAATGGATGCGGCGACCCAGGTTATACTCAACGGTCTTTTTCGCCAGCCCAGGTCCGCCGCCCGGATATTTATTCAACTCGCCATAGAACATCGCCGTGTTGATCCGATTTTCGCCAACCGTTGGAATTGGCACGTACAAATCACGTGGAATGGTGATTAACCCAGCAGTGCCTGTTTTCGGATCGAGCGTTGCAATCATCATCGTATCTGTTCGGCAAGGACATTTTTCGGATGGACGCCGATCAATTCCCAAAACCAATACGTTTACGCGCTCGCCCGCCATGATATTCGGCACATTCTCGCGCGTCGGTTGCGCATTCGCACCGGCGGCAGACAACGCAGGCAAACTACCAATATCCGGCAAGCCGAGCGTAATGACCGCCTCCCGCACTGTATCATAAATCTGATAACCGAAAAAAATTCCGCCGCAAACAAACAACATCATCACCGCCATCGTGATCGCAAAAAACGGTGAGTTGTTATTGTTCTTTTGCCGCGAATGATTAGTTGCCAAACGGGCCTCCCATGCGGATCGCCAAGCGCTTGGATTATAGCACAAGCCCAAGCGGGATACAAGATTTGACTTTTCAATCTTCCCGATATATAGTCACGCACGATGTCTCTTCTCGGTGATCGCTTGCGCCAAGCGCGCGAAGCACGCGGAATTTCTCCGCTTCAAGTTGAAATTGATACGCGCATTCGCGCAACCGTCATCCAAGCGCTCGAACAAGGCGATTTCGAAAATCTGCCCCCCGAACCTTTTTTGCGCGGCTTGATACGCACGTACTCCACATACCTGGGCGTGGATTCGGAAGATATGCTCAATCTCTATATCGCCGATTTTACACCCGCAACGCCAGAGCCGCCCAGTCCGCCGATCACACGTCCAACGATTTCAAAAAAAACTGTTCCACCAGCACCAACGAAGAAAACGCCAACCCCAACGCCGCTTGTGCCACCACCGCCCAAGTATGTTGCGCCAACTCGGCAAACGCCGGAACCATCGGCACCACCACCCGCCCCAGTCGTCGTCAAGCGCACAATGCCGATCCCAACTATGCCACCGGAAGTCTTGCCGCCGCCGGAAACGCTCGCGTCATCAATCCCGGCATGGAACAATGAATCGGATGCGCCGCGCGTTTCGCTTGCACATTCAACTCGCCGCCCAACGCCATTGCCAATCATTATCGCAATCGGCGTCATTGCTCTGCTCAGCTGTCTCGTGCTTGCTTATATCGCTTTTTCGCAAATCACCCCCGCCGTCACCGCGTTGCTCATGCGCACCGCTACAGCCACGCGCCCTGCACCCACGCGTACACCAACGCTTTTACCCGGCGCAGTCCCTACCAACGTGCCAACTCTTGCCGCAACCGCGCCGCCGTTTGCCACCTTTCCTGGCAATCCAACCGCAACGTTGAGTGCCACGCCCCGCCGCACGCTTGAAAATTTAACCGGCTTGAACCTTGATGTGATCGAAGTAACCCGGCTGATCACGATCCAGGTCGGGCTTGATGGCACGATGGTTTTCAACGGACAATTGCCGCCTGGCACCGTCCGCAACTGGCAAGCCCACGATA
>JBBIUF010000146.1:0-5208 GCA_037440365.1 Chloroflexota bacterium | reverse complement strand
GGCGGCTGCTGCCGGCGGCGGGATGAACAGCTATTATGACAGTCCAACGCTAACGAATGTTACCTTCAGTGGCAACTCGGCTACCTGGGGTGGCGGGATGTACAACGCATTCAGCAGTCCGACGCTAACGAACGTTACCTTCAGTGGTAATTCGGTAGACAACTTTGGCGGTGGGCTGTTCAACGATTCCAGCAATCCTACACTGACCAACGTCATCCTCTGGGGTAACCTCTCTGGCAACGGGAGTCAGATATCCAATAATGCCAGCACTCCTGTCATCAGCAACAGTGTGGTGCAAGGCGGTTATTCGGGTGGTACGAACATCATCACCGCTGATCCCTTGCTTGGCACACTCGGCAATTACGGCGGGGGAACGATGACCGTTCCCCTACTGCCCGGTTCATCGGCGATCAAAGCGACGAGCGCGAATTGTCCGCTGAAAGATCAACGCGACATTAACCGTTCGACGCCTACGTGCGATATTGGCGCGTATGAATCGCGCGGGTTTACGCTGAACAAGACCGGCGGCGATAATCAAGCGACGCTGATCAATACGGCGTTTATCAATCCGCTCGCGTTGAACGTGACTAGCGCGTTTACCGAACCGGTGAACGGCGGTCAAGTGATTCTGACTGCGCCAGCGTCCGGCGCAAGCATTACTGGCACCACCACCTACACCTTGTCGATTGGCGCAAGCGGCGCAGTCTCGCAGAACGTGACGGCGAACAGCATCATCGGATCGTACAACGTCACGGCAACGAGTCGCGGCGCAACGAACGCAAATTTTGCGCTGACGAATACGGCAGGCAACACCCAGGTTTTGCTCGTCTCGTTGCTCAATCCATCCATCGTCGGTCAGTCGGTCACATTCACGGCGACGGTCGCCATCAGCGGCACGAATCGTCCCATCTTGCGCGCGCCCAAATCGAACGGCTGTGTATTCGGCGGCACGATCCAATTCAAGGACGGTGCAACAAACTTGGGATCGGCGCAAGCGTTGGACACGAATTGTCGCGCAATCTTCACGACGAAAACGCTGACGGTTGGCACACATCCGATCACCGCGGTGTTCGTCGGCGATGCGAATTTCAACGCCAGCACATCGAACGTGGTCAACCAGATCGTTAATCCGAGCAAAACTTTCTTACCGTCCGTGTTGAGCAACTTTGCGGACGCGCCGAATCTGGTCGTGACGGCGATGAAAGTGTACACGAACGACGTTCAGGTGACGATCCAAAATATCGGCACGCGATCCGTCGTCAGCGATTTCTGGGTTGATCTCTACATCAATCCCGGCACTGCGCCAACGCACGTCAATCAAACGTGGAGTATGTTGGGCAGTCAAGGCATGGTGTGGGGCGTCCTGGCGTCGGCAGCGCCGATCAAACCAGGGGAGACACGTGTACTAAGCATCGCTAACGATCCCAATCACTATTTCTGGCAATCGCTCAGCAACTATACCGTGCCGATCCAAAACGCAACCATCTATGTCCAAGTGGATTCGGCGAATGCCGGCACGACGTATGGTGCGGTGTTGGAGAATCACGAAATTGCCGGCTTGCCCTATGACAACATTCACAAGTTCACCGTGACCGGCGGCTTGGTCTCAAAATCGGTGAGCGCGGCGCGCGATCCGAATATACCGACGGGCTTGCCGCCGCGTCCGTAAATGATCTGAGGAGAATCCAATGTCTCATCGAAAAATTCTGGTTGGCTTGATCGCCCTGATGATCTTGCTTGCGTTTGCATCGCCGACGTGGGCGGATTTGCCGCCGCGTCCCGTGCCGCCTCTCCCGCCGACGCCGGAACCGATCGATCGTCTGGTCGGCGGTTGGATCGAATTGCAGGCGCAGAACGTCAAGGGCCAATGGTCGGTGGCGCAATGGCAAGACAGCGCGGGCAACTGGGTCAACGTCGAATCGTGGCGCGGCGCGTTTGATTCGGTGAATGAGGGTGGCGGCGTTAAAAAATGGTGGGTCGATCAAGCGTCGTTCAGCGTGACGCCGTTTCGCTGGGTAGTGTATGAACCTAGGACGAATCAGATCATCGCCATGAGCCAGCCGTTCAATCTGCCGACGCAAAATCGGCAAACGGTGAGTGTGTCTGTGACGCTTGCGCCGTAACAAAAATGGATTACCTCGCCGCCGAGGGTTATCACCCGATTCGTTTGTCTGATCTCTTCGATTATTTATTGACCGGCAAAGCTCTGCCCACCAAGCCGACTGTGCTGACGTTCGACGTTGCGTATACCATCTGGATGCTGGACGAAAGCGGCGTCTGGTGTTCGCCAACGAGTTGGCTCCAAGGTCATGCCGTGTGGCATCCCGGCTCTGCGCTCGCGGTGGGCTTGCTGTATCTGTAGTATCGCTCAGAGCGGGGTAAGGTGCAGAAGATTTAATCTCGTGACGAAAAGATGATGCTGAATCATTGGTAATAAAAAATTCCCGGCATGCAATCGGGAATTTTTTATTGTTATGTTTTGGTTGCTAAAATCGTATTCACATTCTTGACAATCTTGCGCTGGCTTGTGTGGCTAAAACTCAAGCGCGCTCCCATCTGCGTCACATAGCACAGCGCGGCGTGATGTGAATCTTTGGCGTTGCCGGTATGCACCAGTCGTTCGCCGATTTCAAGCGCGTGCGTGGTGACCCGATTCCATAGGTCGTTGTCGTCTTTGGCGTTTTGAATCGCATCGTTAAATTCGCGTTGATTGGCCGCGTCGTCCGCCAAAGGTTCAATGTCATACCGGTATAAGCATTTCGCTTTGCAGGCTTCGCAACCTACAAATGGCGTTGGAACTTTTCTGCATTGCTCGCGATAACTCCGCTGGAATTGCGCAATGCGTGGCATAAGCGCGTCGTTCAATTTTTTCACCGCCTTGGCGTCGTTTGCAATTTCTGCAATAACTTGGAGAACAATCGCTTCGATTTGTTGACGCATGGTGTCCGTGACATTGTAGAGCCAATTGTAGCGGCGTCCCTTGTCGGCAAACCATGCTTCAATCGCTAGAGTCATCACGCATCGCGCGAGCATTTGTTCGGCGGGAGAACTTTCTTTGATATTCACGGCGCGTCTGATTTGTTGTTTCCATTCCGGGTATCCGTTGATTGCCATTTCGGGCGCGGCAAGCAATGAATACACATAGCGCGCGAACGCTTCGCGAAAATCCACTTGTGCCATCACGCGCACGGCGTCATCGTGGATGGACGAATCGAATACGGGACGCTGGCAATGGTTCTGCATGATCGTCCGCACGGCGTCGTCGTTCAAGTGTCCTTTGACGGCGGTTTGTTTGAACGCGACGACTTCGACTAGGAATGGGTGATCATTGCCTTCGGCATACACGGCGGCTTGACCGCGCGCAAACGTGGTGACCGCGCGCAATTGTTCTTCGGTGAGATTCATCGTCGCGCCGACGGCTTGGCGATCATCTTCGGCGACGACGCGGTGCAGAATTTTAAGGTTTGTATTCTTGATTGCGTCGGGCGCAAGTTTCGTCGGGATTTGTTCGGCGATCAACACGCCTTCGCCATACGCGCGAATTTCCGAGAGCATGTTCGCAAACGTTTCGACGGCTTTGCCTTTGACGTTGGAGCTATCGGTACTCACTTCGGTGGGGACATTCTTGAGCAAGCGGTGTGCTTCTTCGATCACGGTGATGTGTTGAATCGGCTCAAGTTTGGTGGCGCGCTTGGCTTGCACTACGCGGTATTCATAAATGCGTGTCATGATCAAACCCATCAAGAATGCTTTCTCTTCGTCGTCGCCGATGCGCTCCAATTCCAGCACGGTGGGATACTTGAGCAGGTCGTCGAATGAAACGGAGCGCGGCGTATCGAGCATCAGTCCTTTGCCGCCGAGCCGCAAACTTTCGATGCGCGCTTTCAACCCGGCTTTGACATCCATCTGGATGCGCTCTTCATAGCCGAGCGAATCAGTCACCTCGTCAATTTTGAGATATAGATCGGCGAGCGTTGGAAAAATGTTCCACGTGGGCGGCGGTGTTGGCACATTCGGCGGCACGCGCCGATTTTGGCTCGTGGTCAAGTCCCAGCCCTTGTCTTGATAAATTTCGTGCAGACAGCGTTCCAGCACATACGGCATCGGTGCGTATAACACAAAACTCGCGTTGAACACTGATTTCAAATAATCAATGTGCGTTTGCACATGCACGCGATTTTCGCCGTCGGCAATTTCAAACTCGAATGGATTCAGGCGAAATGGCGCATAGCGTTCGTCGCCGAGCGTATAGACGCGGAGTAATTCCATACCTGGCACGGTGCGCAGATCGCGGTACTCAGCTTTGGCGGGTTCGATGACGAGAAATGGCTGGCCCTTGCCGCTGTTCCACACCTGGCTCAATAAATGAAATGTCGTGTTGGTTTTGCCGCTTCCCGTCACGCCGACGATCAAACCATGCTTTGCCAGGTCACTGCGTGGAAAGGCGTACCAATTGCCAGTGGGTGCTCCGTGATCCATGATCTTGCCGACGGTTACACTCGTTTCCGGCGTCAAGGCGATCGTCGTTTCGAGTGCCACGTCAAAGCGCGCATATTCTTTGACGGCGTAACCAGGAAATTCTTCTTTCGGTAATTGGGTGAGCGTCGCGAGTTCGCGTGAATTGAGGAGCGTTTTGAGCGGATCGGGTTGCGTTGTGCCGGGTGCGGCGGGAACGCAGGTGTAGGTGCGAAACGGATCCGGCACAGAATCCGCGCCCGCGAAAATGGCGCGGAGTAGCGCGCGCATCTTTGCCAGCGCCAGCGGCGTTGGCGCAAAAAAATACATTTCGGTTTGCCACATGCCTTGCGCCTTGCCGCGATTCAAACGTTCGAGATTTTTTTCGAGCAATTCGACCAGGTATTGCGCTTGGCGATCCGTTTGCTCGCCTTGCATGTTGGGACCGTAGGTGACGGTGCGTTTGATTTGCGCGGCGTAGGTTTTGATATTCTCCAAGCCGTGTTGCGCGAGTTGCGTGATGGATTGTTCATCCGTCGGGCGCGCGAAAACGAAATAGCCCCAGTCTTCGCCGCGCAAGGCGCGCAGTAAGCGTTCGATTTGTTGAACCTGTCCCTCTTCCTGGCGCTCAGCGACCGGCGCGGACTTTAAAGTTGGCACGCCGCTCATGCGTCCCAGGTGCGCGAACATTTGCTTGCGATTGAGATAGGAACCGATTTTTGGATCTGTAAGTGGAGCGAGTGTGATACCAGG
>JBBIUF010000145.1:0-5395 GCA_037440365.1 Chloroflexota bacterium | reverse complement strand
ATTGGACAAATCAGGATTTCTATTTGACTAAAATTCGGCTCTCTGCTATACTCTAGCTGGTCGTGGAGGAGTGCCGGAGTGGACTAACGGCGCCGCCTTGAAAGCGGATGGGCGATGAGCCACGGAGGTTCGAATCCTTCCTCCTCCGCCGTGGAAAGTGGGTGGTGGTCGGTGGATAGTGGACAGCGATCTGTCCACTGATCACTGTCCACTCACTACTGGCTTGGAGGGGTCGCATAGCCCGGTCTAGTGCGGTCGCCTGCTAAGTGACTACAGGGGGTTAAACCTCTGTCGCGGGTTCAAATCCCGCCCTCTCCGCTCTTTTTCAAACACCATTAATCAGATGTCAGTAACCAGAATCAAAGCGCTGATGGCTGACTAGTGTGCATCATTGTCCTCGTAGCGCAATTGGATAGCGCGCAGCCCTGCGAAGGCTGAGGTTGCGAGTTCAAGCCTCGCCGAGGACGCACCGTAAACGCCCTGATGTTTCATCAGGGCGTTTTGTTTTGCCAGCCCGGTTTGCTCGATCTGTGTTATAATTCCGAACCGATGGATGCCATCCTCACCCACGATAACGCCGACTTGGACGCGCTCGCCGCTCTGCTCGGCGCAAAAAAAATCTACCCCGAAGCCCTTGCCATTTTGCCGCGCCGCATGAATCGCAACGTCCGCGATTTTTGCGCGCTCTATACCGACGCGCTCCCGTTTATCCACCCCGACGATTTACCGCGCCAACGTTTGCGCGCCGTCGTCGTCGTGGACACGCAGGGCGTCCAATCTGCGCGCGGCGTCACGCCAGATACGCACATTCATTTTGTCGATCATCATCCGCTCGCGCACGAACTCAAAAAGAATATGACGTTCTTTGGCGGCCAAGTTGGAGCCACCACCACGCTCTTTGTCGAAGAAATTCACGCCCAAGACATTCCGTTGACGCCGATCGAAGCCACGCTCCTCCTACTTGGCATTTACGAAGATACCGGCTCGTTGTCCTACACCGCCACCACCGCGCGCGATGCGCGTGCCGTTGCGTTTCTGCTCGAACGCGGCGCGCGGCTGGGCATGGCAAATGAATTTCTGCATCACCCGCTCACCGACGCGCAACATGCCTTGTATCAACGACTGATCGAAAAAATCAAAACCGTCGAAATCGCGGGTCATGCGATTGTGATCTCCGCCGTGCGCGCCGACGCCTATACCGAAGAAGTTTCAACCCTCGCGCATCAACTCCGCGAACTCTACGATCCCGCCGCGTTGTTTATCCTAGTGCAAATGGACGACCAGATTCAACTCGTCGCGCGCTCGGATCGCGCCGAAATTGACGTTGCCGCGCTGGCGCAGGCATTTGGCGGCGGCGGACACGACAAGGCTTCCGCCGCGCTCATCCACGATCTCACCTTGCGCCAAGCCAAAACTAAATTGATGCAATTGCTCAAAGCGTCCGTCAAACCATCGGTGACGGTGCGCCAATTGATGTCGTTCGGCGTGCATACGCTCGAACCGACCGCGACGATTGCCCAAGCCGCTGAAGCGATGAACCGTTACGGTCACGAAGGGTTTCCCGTCGTGCGGCGGGGCAAACTCGTCGGCGTGCTGGCGCGCCGCGAAGTGGATCGCGCGCTCCGCCACAACCTGGCTCAGACGCCGATCAAGAATCTGATCCAAAAGCCCATCGCGGTTGCGCCGGATGACTCGCTCGAAAAATTGCGCGCGATCATGATCGCCGCCGACCTGGGCCAAGTGCCCGTCGTCGAAAATAGCAAAATCATCGGCATTGTCACGCGCACGGATTTGATCAAGCCCTGGAGTCCTGCCCGCCCCTCGCGCGCGCAAGACCTTGCCATGCGGCTCGAAAAATGGTTGCCGCCCGATCTGCTCGCGCTCATCCGCAACGCCAGCCAAACCGCGCACGCACTTGGCTATGGCTTGTATCTCGTCGGCGGCTTTGTGCGCGATCTCTTGCTCAATCAGCCTAACCTCGATCTCGATCTCGTCGTCGAAGGCGACGCGATTGCGCTTGCTCAAGCGCTCCAACGCCAGCACGGCGGACGAGTGCATGGACATCCGCGCTTTGGTACCGCCAAGTGGATCGTCAAAGAGACAAAGGCGAGCCAACGATCAGCCGTGCGCGCGCCGCTATCTGCGTTGGATTTTTCGACGGCGCGCACGGAATTTTACGCGCATCCGTCTGCTCTACCCGAAGTCGAAACCAGCTCGATCAAACAAGATTTATTGCGGCGCGATTTCACGATCAACACACTCGCCATTTGTCTCGACCCGGATCGTTACGGACAATTGCTGGATCCGTTTGGCGGCGAGCAAGATTTACAGCGCGGCATCATTCGCGTTTTGCACAACCTCAGTTTTATCGAAGACCCCACGCGCATCTTGCGCGCCATTCGGTTCGAGCAACGCTTTGGCTTTAAGCTCGAACCGCGCACCGCGAAATTGATCGGCGACGCGCTGGATATGTTTGCGCGGGTCAGCGGCGAGCGCGTGCGCCACGAATTTGAATTGATCTTTCGCGAGAACGAGCCGGAAAAAGCATTCGCCCGCGCGCGCGCGCTGGGCGCGTTAGCGGCAATTTTGCCCGCGCTCGATTTTACCGCTTGGCACGCGACTAGATTTCGCGCCGCACGTGACAGCGGCACCCCGCCCACCAGTTTGACCTATCTTGGTTTGCTCGCGTATGCATTCACGCCATCGGTCGCTCAAGAATTTTGCGTGCGGCTCAAATTGCCCAATGCCGATTCGGAAACCATCGCGCAATTGATCGCCCTGCGCCAGGAAGCCGCGCCCATCCTGTCCGCGCCTGTGCTTGCGCCGAGTGTGGTGTATCGCGCGCTCCAAGATGCTAATGACAACGCACTCGCAATTCTTGCGCTCGCTAGCGATGATGAACGTGTGCGCGCGCGCGTGAACTTGTTCCGCGAACGTCTGCGCGACGTGATGCCCGAACTAACTGGCGATGATTTGAAACGGATGCGGATTCCGCCCGGACCGCAGTACCGCGAAATTCTCGCGCGTTTGCGCGACGCGCGGCTCGACGGCGCAATTGCGAGCCGCGCCGAAGAAGAAGCTCTCGCGCGGCAAATGGCAAACCGCAACGCGAACCCAGGTCCATCCCGGCAACCGGGGTTCTGAAAAGGATGGTATGGCAGGTAAATTTTTAATCGCGTCAAAACACCGCACGACGATGCAGGCAATTCAAACCGCGTTGGAAGCGGAACACCACGCGGTGCTTTCCGCGCCGAACGGACTCGCCGTTGTTGACCTTGCGCTCGATCAAAAGCCCAACGCCATTTATCTTGGCATCGCGCTTGGCGGGCTCAACGGGCTAGACACGGCACGAGCGTTGCGCGCGCTCGCGCTCACGGAAAACGTGCCGATCATTTTTCTCGCCGAAAATGAAGACGAAGCGAAAAAAGCGTCCGATGCGTGCGTGCCTTTGAGTGAATGTCTCACCGCACCCTTCGATCTCACCGAAGTGAAAACCCACGCGGCGGCGGGCTGGCATACAGGCGAGCATATTGCCGTGGTGCGGCCGCCAAAAACAGAGAACGGCTGGATCATGGCAATCCTGGATCCGCTGACCCAGTTGTATCATCGTCGCTATTTGATGCACCAACTCGGGTACGAAGCCAAACGGAGCGCGCGTTATAAAACGCCGCTCGCCGTGTTGCTCGTGGACGTAGATAACCTCAACGCGATCAATCATCAGTATGGCATTCTCACCGGCGACACGGTGTTGATCGAAACGGGGCAATTGCTGTTAAAGTTGACGCGCAATTCTGAAATTGTTGGGCGCAACGACACGCAGGATTTCATGATCCTTGCGCCGCACACCACGCCCGCTGGAGCGCGCACGCTGGCACTCCGAATTCATCAAGCGATTGCGGAGCATCATTTCATCTTGGAAAAACTTGATCTCCATGTAACGGTCAGCGTCGGCGTCGCCACCGCCGCCGATGGCGATCTCACGGAAAATCTTGCGCTCCTGGGTCGCGCCGAAATGGCACTCTCGCACGCCAAAAGCGGCGGCAAAAATTGCGTGATGGTGGAATGATGAATTCCGAAATCCAAACCTACATCGAATTATTACGCGCGCGGCGCGCGGAAATGCTCCACACGATCGAGGGGTTGAACGCGGACGCGCTCAATTGGCAACCGTTGCCTACCGATACCAATTCGTTATTCGCATTAGCCACGCACTCGCTCGGCGCGGAACGCCGCATGGTGCATGAATTTGTTGGTGGACGCAAAATTGATCGCGATCGCGCCGCCGAATTGCGCGTGCACGGCGACGACATTGAGCCATTGCGGATGCTCTACGCTGTGGTGGCGCGGCAAAGCGAAGAGATTCTAAACGCGCTAGGCGAAGCGGAACTGGACGGTTTATGCGGCGTCGCACCCAATACGCATACGGCGCGTTGGTGCATTCTCCACGCTTTGGAACATTACAACGAACACCTGGGACAGATGCGTTTGACGCGACAATGGTGGGAGAGTCATCGCGCATAAACCGGGATAAAAAATAACGACCCGCTGGGCTTGTCAGCGGGTCGTTATTTTAGAGCGCGTTGCGGCGCGCGGCTTTTTCAAGTTCATTTTTGCATTTGACGCACAAGGTGGTTTCGGGCAATGCCTTGAGCCGCGCCGGGTCAATCGGTTGTTTGCATTGCTCGCAAATGCCATAAGTGCCTTTTTTCGCCGTTTGCAGTGCGTAATCAATCTCTTTGACTTTTTGTTCGAGCCGCCGCACGAGCGCGAAATTTTTCTCGCGTTCGTACACCGCCAAGTCCACTTCATCGCCGGTCGCTTCTGGCTCGGCGCGCAAATCATCGCGTAAACGCTTGAGCTCAATTTCGGTTTGCTCGCGCTCGCGCTGTAATTTTTTCTTTTCCGTTTCAGTCAGTGTTTTCTTTTTCACCATATTCGAGTCCTCGTTCCCAATGGCTGTGCCAGGAAATTGGCGCATCTTATAGCACAAGTTAGTTTTATCGTCAATCAAACCATACGGCAATTCTATTTGACGATTTACGCGACTTGATTATACTGTATGCGGCATCGGGGCGTGGCGCAGTTGGTAGCGCGCATCGTTTGGGACGATGAGGCCGATGGTTCGAGTCCATTCGCCCCGACTAGAACTGGGAACGCGCGGGAGTAGCATAATGGCAATGCGCCAGCCTTCCAAGCTGGTGACGCGGGTCCGATTCCCGTCTCCCGCTCAAGGCATACGGACGATAGACGAAAGCAGATGTTCGCCCTTCGTCTTTCGTCTTTTTTTAATCTTGCGGGCTTGTAGCTCAATGGCAGAGCAGTGCCCTCATAAGGCATTGGTTGATGGTTCGAATCCATCCGAGCCCATTTTCGATTGCAGATTTTTGATTTCAGA
>JBBIUF010000144.1:0-5464 GCA_037440365.1 Chloroflexota bacterium | reverse complement strand
CGGTGGGTTGGGCGCAAGCGCGCGGTGGCTTGATTCAAATTCTTAGAGATGAAAAGATCCAAAGGCAAATCCAAGTTGGAAACTTGGGCAAGATGGTCAAGTGTTTCCGCTGGACATTCTATACGATGACATTTTCAAAAAACCAGGATTGTTTCTACGCAATCGAATTGTCTGGCTCTTTGGACATGGCTCCCCTGTGCTGATTTTAAGGATCGCTGTGTAAAAGAGTGGTGCCTTGGAAAAATTTACGCCTCGTCCGGAAATTCAACAAATTCTCGATACCTTGCCGACGAATCCCGGCGTCTATCTGATGAAGAATGACGCCGGCGACATTATTTACGTCGGCAAAGCGATCAATTTGCGGAATCGTGTTCGCTCGTATTTCCATTCGCCCTACGGTCAGGAACCCAAAGTGTGGCGGCTCGTCGAGCGCATTCGCAACATTGAATTCATCGTCACCGAATCAGAACTGGAAGCGCTCGTCCTCGAATGCAACCTCATCAAAAAATTCAAGCCGCATTTCAACGTGCGGCTCAAGGATGACAAACGCTATCCGTATATCAAAGTGACCTGGCAGGAACCGTTTCCCAAGGTGTACGTTACGCGGCGCATGGAAAACGACGGTGCGCGTTATTTCGGTCCGTTCACCGCCGTGTGGGCGGTGCATGAAACGATGGATACGCTCCGCCGCATTTTTCCGTACCTCACGTGCGACCGGGACATTACCGGGCATGACAAGCGGGCGTGTCTGTACTATGATATTGGTTTGTGCCTCGCGCCGTGCATCGGTGCGGCGACGCGCGACGATTATCGGGCGATGATCGATCAACTCTGCCAATTCTTGCAAGGCAAGACGGATGAGGTCACGGCGAATCTGCGCGCCAAACTCGATGCCGCCGTCGAGAAACTCGAGTTTGAACGCGCGGCGCGCTACCGCGATCAACTGCAAGCCTTGGCGCGCATCGCCGAACATCAAAAAGTTGTTTCGATGGCGATGGTAGACCAGGACGTCGTCGCGTTTGCGCGCGACGATGGCGATGCGTGCGTCCAGGTGTTTTTCGTGCGCGGCGGTAAATTACTCGGCCGGGAATTTTTTGTGCTGGAAGGCACGGAAGACGAGAATGCCGATCAGGTTTTGGCATCGTTCGTCAAACAATTCTACGACGAAGCCGCGTATGTGCCACCGGAAATTTTATTGCCGGAACAGATCGAAGAAGCGCAAATTATCGAACAATGGTTGAATCGGCGCGGCGAAAAAGTGGTGTTGCAAGTGCCGCGCACGGAGCAAGGCAAGGAACTGGTTGCGATGGCGGCGGACAATGCGCGCGCCACGCTCACGAGTTTGAAAGCACAATGGCTCGCCGATGAAACCAAGCAGATGAGCGCGGTTGCGGAATTGCAAGACGTGCTCGGCTTGTCCAACCCGCCATTGCGGATGGAATGTTACGATATTTCAAACACGCAAGGCACCAACTCGGTTGGCGCGATGGTTGTGTTTGAGCGCGGCGCGGCGAAGAAAAGCGATTATCGCAAATTCAAAATCAAAACGGTCGAGGGCGCAAACGACTATGCGAGTTTGCAAGAAGTGTTGCGCCGCCGTTTCAAACGACTCGTTGACGGGGCGCAAGATGACGCGGTCACCGTTCCGCCCTCGACAGTCAGTCCGCAAGCGGCTCAACGCGCCAAAAAACTCCCTGGCAAAGACGATTCGTGGAAGCGGATGCCCGATCTGGTGATCATTGATGGTGGCAAGGGACAACTCGGCGCGGTGGCTCAAGTTCTGCACGAGCTGGGAATTGAAGGCGTAAACCTGATCAGTCTGGCGAAGCAGGAAGAAGAAGTGTTTGTGCCGTATCGCCCGGAATCGTTGCGGTTACCCAAGACATCCGAGGCGTTGAAATTACTAGAGCGCATCCGCGATGAAGCGCATCGCTTTGGCATCACGTATCATCGCGCGTTGCGCGCCAAAAAAGGTTTGGCGTCCCAACTTGATTCGATTTCTGGTATCGGTCCACGCCGGCGCCGGGCGTTGTTGATTCGTTTCGGCTCGCTCGATAAAATCCGCGAAGCGTCGGTGGAAGAATTGGCGACGGTCGAGGGCATGTCGCGCGCCGCGGCGAAAAAATTAAAAGAGCAGTTGTAACATGGATCCACTGGTTTCCCTGGAACATTTTCAAACGATCCCGCTGTTTGCCAAAATGACAGACGAACAACGCTATCGGCTCGCGGCAATGGTTAAAAAGCAACAGTATCACGCGGGGCAAATCGTTGTGTGGCAAGGCGAGCTGGCGAATCGGTTTATCATTGTCCATGCGGGCGCGGTGAATTTGCGGCGCACCGAAACGAGCGGCATGGAAAAAAGTCTTGGCACGATTCCACCGTTGCAAATTACGGGACACAATATCACGCCGAAAAATTTTTTCGGCGAGCAAATGTTCACGTCGCAAGAGCCATACGATTTTACCGCGGTCGCGATCATGGAAACCCAGGTGTTCTTTATCACGCGCGCAGAATTTGACCAATTTGCGCAAGCGCATCCGTATGTTGTCTCCGCCATGACGTTCATTGCCGACGCGGAACGGCAACGCACGCGCGGGCAACCGTGGGTGGACGCGGGTGAAGCCGTGGCATTGATCGCGCGCAAACATTGGTGGGCGCTGTTGCCTAGCTTGATCCCGGTCGCGATTGCGGTTCTCGTCGTCGGCGCGTTGACGTTTGCACTGACGAATTGGCACTTGGACAATTTCTTTGCGGCGATCCCGGTTGCCTGGTTTGTTGTTCTCCTGTTTTTGCTTTTTCAGTTGTACGATTGGCAGAACGACGAATACATTGTGACCAATCGGCGCGTGGCGCATGTAGAGCGGGTGTTGTTGACCCAGCATGAATTGCGCGAAAGTATTCCGATTGAAAAAGTGCAAAATGTGAGTATCGTCAAAAGTGGTTTGCCGGGCATGTTGGGCGTGAGTTCGCTCACGGTTCAATCGGGCGGGAGTTCCGAGGGCAAAGTCACGTTTGCGTATGTGGCGAACGCGGCAGATATTCGCAAAGCGATTTCGGTGCAACAAGATCGCGTGCGTGCGCGCGATGCCGCCGAAGAACGTGAGCGCGTGCGCGGCGCGATTGAAAAAGAATTGCGCGAGTACATGTTGCCGCAAATCGCGTCACGGGAACGCGCCGCCGCACAACTCGCCGCGCTCAAATCCAAGCCCGGACCCAAGACCGCGCGGCAGAAAATTCGCGCGCTGGTGGATACCTGGCTCGGTGAAGAAATTGAGCGCGCCGGCGCGGTCACATGGCGCAAGCATTGGATTGTGTTATTGCAACAAGAGGCACGCTGGGCGGCGGCCATTGGCGCTTTGACCGCGCTCCTCGTGGCGTATAATTTTGTACCGAGTATGCAAGCCCTGCCGTATGGCAGTTTTCTACTTGGCGGCATAGTGGCGTTACTGATTTGCCTCGGTGGGATTTGGTGGGAATGGGAAGATTGGCGCAACGACACGTATGCGATCACCGATTCGCAAATTGTAGACACCGAACGTTTGCCGTTTGGTTGGAAGGAAAAATCGAACACAGCCCCGTTGGACCAAGTGCAAGATGTGCGGGTGGATGTGCCAGGTCCGTTGGCGTTCTTTTTCGATTACGGCGATGTGATGATTGAAACGGCAGGCAAGACGGGGCAAATGATTTTTCGTTCCGTACGTTACCCGCGGTTGGTTGCCGATCACGTGTTTAAAAAATTGGAAGAGTACCGCGCGCGCAAAGTGGAGAAAGACTCGTCGGTGCGCAACCGGGTGGTCATTGATGCGCTCGTCGGTTATCACCGGTTGCAAAAAGAAGAGGAGCGTTTGCTTCAACAGCATCTTGCCGCGCAGGGCGCAAGCACCGCGCCAGCGGCGCCTGCCGCGGATGCATCTACGGCAACAGACGCGTCCACTGCCGCCGCGCCGACCGTGGACGCGCCATTGCAAACCGATTCGTCTACCGCCGCCGCGCCAAGCGTTGAGCAAGCTCCCACTGACACGGACGTTGCGCCAGCCGAAGACAGCATGGATGCGGTGAACGATCGGTCGAGCGATGAATGGCAATAGCGTGCTGAAATCCTTGTCCGCGTTTGCCCAGTTGCTCCGCCGTTTGTTCAGCCGCGATGAACCGCTCTGGATTCCGTTACGCTCGGGTCTGTTTCGCGTGACGGCGCGGCACTGGGCGCTCGTGATCGTGTGGATGGTTGTAACCGCGTTCGCGTATCAAACCGGACGCGATATTTTTTTTCGTTTGTCCTATCTCATTCTTGCCATTGAAATTTTTTCGTTTCTCTGGGCGGCGTATAGCGTCAGCGCATTCGAGATCGAACGCAAATTGATTACGCCACGCGGCCAAGTTGGACGAGTGGCAGAGGAACGTTTTCTTGCGCACAACACCGCGCGGTTGAGTAAAATCTGGATCGAAGTTCAAGACGCCTCCGAGTTGCCCGCGCATCATGTCAGTCGCGTGCTGAATGCGTTGCCGGGGCATGTGCGTTGGGGCTGGAGCGTACGCACCGTGTGCCGCCAACGCGGACGCTTTCGCCTGGGTCCGATCACCGTTGCCGCGGGCGATCCCTTTGGTTTGTTCGTGTTTCATCGCCGCTTGCTTGGCACAACTGAAGCGATCACGGTTTATCCGGCGACGATTGATCTGCCGACGTTCGCGCGCGCGCAAGGGCAAATGCCCGGTGGCGATGCACTCCAACGCCGCACGCATCACATTACGACGAACGTCGCCGGCACGCGCGAATACGCGCCCGGCGATTCGTTCAGCCGCATTCATTGGCGTTCGACCGCGCGCATGGAACGTTTGATCGTCAAGGAATTTGAACTCGATCCCAGCGCGGATATTTGGATCTATCTCGATCTCGAACGCGCGGCGCAAGCGGGCGCATGGTGGGTCGCGGATGCCGCCAGCGTTGCCGCGCGCGATCTGTCCGCATTGTGGTTCAGCGGTGAGGACGTGCGCTTGCCGCCGAGCACGGAAGAATATTCCGTGACGATTGCCGCGTCAGTTGCCAAATATTTTTTGCGCCAACAACGCGCGGTTGGGTTTGCGGCGGTTGGACACGTGCGCGAAATCATCCAGCCGGATCGCGGCGAGCGTCAACTCGATCGTTTGTTGCAGGTGCTTGCCGTGTTGCGCGCTGAAGGCGCAATGCGCTTTGGCGATTTGATCACGCTGGAAGGCGCGCGACTGGGACGCAACGATACCGTGATCGCCATCACGGCTTCGGGCGATCTCGATTGGGTCAAGGCGTTGCGCGAAACGAAACGACGCGGCTTGCGCGTCATCGCCGTGATCGTGGACGCGAACACCTTTGGCGGACATGCGGACGCCGAGCGCGCCGCAATTGAATTGACCGCGAGCGGCATCCCGGCGTATGCGGTGCCAGAGGGCGCGGATTTACGCGCAATGCTGGGTCAGGCTTGATAGATGT
>JBBIUF010000143.1:0-5745 GCA_037440365.1 Chloroflexota bacterium | reverse complement strand
CGATCTGATTTTTGGACGGCTGGGTTTGTACGGGCGGCTCGGCGCGAGTGTGCGCGATGAGCAAGGGCTGGCGTACTATGTCTATAGCGGCGTCGAAGCCAATATCGGCGCGGGACCCTGGGCGGTGCATGCCGGAGTGAATTCCAAAAATATCCAGCGCGCGGTGGATGGCATTATTGCGGAAATCAAACGCTTGCGCGCCGCGCCGGTGACCCAGGATGAGTTGGGTGAAGCGCGCGATTATATCACCGGCTCGCTGGCATTGCGGCTCGAAACGAACGATGGAATCGCCGGGACGCTGGGCGATATTGAATTGTTTGGCTTGGGACTCGATTACTTGCAACGGTATCCTGATCTCATTCGCGCGATCACGGCGGACGAAATTCTTGCCGCAGTGCAACAGTACGCCCAAGTGGAACACTATGCGCTCGCGATTGCGGGACCGGTCGAGTAAGGATTTGCATTCAAGATTCCGTAAGCAAAACGGCGGGGCAGAATTGAGGCAAGCATGGCCGAAGAACTAACACCCAAAAAACGCACGCCGCGCAAGCGAGCGATCAAAGAAACGACGGATGGCGCTGGAGAGGTTGCGCCCAAACGCCGCGCGCCGCGCCGCAAAAAACTTGAACCAGCGGTCGAGCCGGACAAGCGTTTGATCGATCAAGATCAAGTCAACGATGTCACGGCAGACGAAGTATGGTTCACGTCGAGTAGCGCGCGGGATGTGCAGACGCGGACGGCGACCTTGACGCAGAGCGCAGTCAATTCGCTCGAGGCGGAAACAGCCAAGAGTAATCAGAGCGCGACGGCGCAGACCACAGCGGACGCGGTGGAAGCGACGCAGAGCGCGTTTGCGCGCGTGCAAGCGGAAACTGTGAGCGCCACGCAAAGTCTTGTCTTGCTCGCGCAAGCCGACACGATCGAATTGCAAATGGGCGGCGCGCTGGCATTAACCGCCGATGCGCTCACGGTGGAATCTGGCGTGGCGAAATACATGCTCGCGCGTCACACGCTGGAGATCAAGGATAGCGCGGCGGTGCTGATGGCGGCGCCGCGCATCAAGGCGCGCGATAGCGCGGCGGTGTTCCTCATCGCGCGCGAGGTGAGCGGCAATGTGCGCGCGCTGTTCGATTGGCGCGGTGCGCTCGTGGCAGGGATTGCGGCGGGCGTGGTGTTTCGCTTGCTCGCCCGCCGCAAGAAAAAAGCCGAGTAGCTGATCAAACTGGGCGCGCGAATCGCCGAGTTGAGTTGTAAAGCAAAACCAGGTTTCTAATTGAAACCTGGTTTTTGTTTCAACCCGTTCACTCAATCGCTTCTGATCCGTACATTGAAATTCGGAGATTGCTTCGGCGCAGACTGCGACTCGCACTGACAGAGATACCAGAGTCCTTTATTCGCGGACGACCTGGTTATCCAAAAGCGCGTTAATGTCCTTGACCTCATCTGCCGTCAATTTCCAATCACCGGCTTGGGCGTTGATCAAGACCTGGCTCAAGTTCGTTGCGCCGGAGATGACCGAGCAAACCTGGGCTTGCGCGAGCAACCAAGCATGCGCCAATTGGTTCAGCGTATGCGCGCGCGCTTGCGCCCATGCGGTTAGCTTTTCCAAGCGGGTGTAATTCGCGTCGGTCATGTATTTTTGCACATACGAGCTGGTCTCGCCGCGCGAGCCGCTGGGCGCGGGCTGGTTGCGCTCATACTTGCCGGTCAAAAAGCCGCCCGCGAGCGGAAAGAACGGTACTAGGCCGACGGCATGCGCGCGGCAGTACGGAAAGATTTCGCGTTCGGCGTCACGCTCAAGCAGATGATAGTGCGTGGTCAACACCGCGAACGCGGACCAATTGCGCAGTTGCGCGTACAGATTCGCATACGCTAGTTGCCATGCGGCAAACTGCGACGCACCGAGGTAGCGAATTTTGCCCGCGCGTACGGCATCGTCGAGCGCGCGCAAGGTTTCGTCAATCGGCGTGGCGTCGTCCCAGCCATGCAAATAATACAAATCAATGTGATCGGTTTGCAAACGGCGCAAGCTCGCGTCGAGCGCGTTTTGCAAATGATACCGCGACGCGCCGACATCGTTGGGATGATCGCCCATCGCAAAACGAAATTTTGTGGCTACGACAAATTGATCCCAGCGTCCTTTGAGCGCAACGCCCAAGCGCTCTTCGGATTGGCCTTGCTGGTAGACATCCGCCGTGTCAATGAAATTAATGCCCGCGTCCTGCGCGGCGGCAATGATCGTATTGACCTCGGCTTGGGTCACCGCGTCCGTGCCAAACCGATTGGTGCCCAGTCCGATGCTTGAAACGCGAACGCCCGAGCGTCCCATGTGCCGATAATCCATTGCGCGATCCTTTCTAAAAAAAATCCCAGTCCCACCGCACGGCGGGACTGGGTTGAGCCAGCACTGAATTACATGTGCGCGATCAGCGCGTCGCCAAACTCACTGCACTTGACTTCGTGCGCGCCTTCCATCAAACGCGCAAAGTCGTAGGTGACGATCTTGTCGCCGATGGTGGCGTCCATCGCCTTGATGATCAAGTCGGCGGCTTCCGTCCAGCCCATATAGCGGAACATCATTTCGCCGGAGAGGATGACCGACCCAGGATTCACCTTGTCGAGATCGGCGTACTTGGGCGCGGTACCGTGTGTTGCTTCAAAAATCGCGTGACCAGTGACATAGTTGACGTTGCCGCCGGGCGCGATGCCAATGCCGCCGATTTGCGCGGCGAGCGCGTCGGATTCGTAATCGCCGTTGAGGTTCATCGTCGCGATCACATCGAATTCGTCGGGGCGGGTGAGGAATTGCTGGAGCGCAATGTCTGCAATCGCATCTTTGATCAGAATTTTGCCTTGAGCGAGTTCGGCTTTTTGCTCGGCGTTCGCGGCGGCTTCGCCTTGCGCGGCTTTGGTGCGTTCCCATTGTTCCCAGGTATAGGTTTGATTCGGGAATTCGCGTTCGGCGAGCGCATAACCCCAATTGCGGAATGCGCCTTCGGTGAATTTCATAATGTTGCCTTTATGCACGAACGTCACGCTCTTGCGTTTGTTCGCCAGCGCGTAATTGATTGCCGCGCGCACGAGGCGATCGGTGCCTTCTTCCGAGACGGCTTTGATGCCAATGCCCGCCGTGTTGGGGAAGCGAATTTTGGAATATTCCTTGGGGAACATGTCCTTGAAGGCGGCGAGGAATTTTTTGACGGCTTCGGTGCCCGCTTCAAATTCAATCCCGGCGTAAATGTCTTCGGTGTTTTCGCGGAAGATGACCATGTCCACTTTGTCGGGACGCTTGACGGGCGAGGGCACGCCCTTGAACCAGCGCACCGGGCGCAAGCAGACATACAAGTCAAGCAATTGGCGCAACGCCACGTTGAGCGAGCGAATGCCGCCGCCGATGGGCGTGGTCAGCGGTCCTTTGATGCCGACCAGGTATTCGCGGAACATGTCAATCGTCGCATCCGGCAACCAGTTGTTAAACAGTTGGAACGCTTTTTCGCCAGCATAGACTTCGAGCCATTTGATTTGGCGTTTGCCGCCATACGCTTTTGCCACGGCGGCATCCAGCACGCGCACACTCGCGCGCCAAATATCGCGGCCAGTGCCGTCGCCTTCGATAAAGGGCATGATCGGATTGTCGGGAACATTCAACTTGCCGTTCTGAATTGTAATGCGCGCGCCATCAGCAGGTGGGGTGATCGTCGGACTCGCCATACGTTTGGTTCTCCTTTGAAAGTGGTTTATAGAATTGTTTCTATTTTAACGAATTTTCGGTTTTAAGCAACTTTGCCCGCGAATTATTTCTTGGCGAACGTGGGGAGAGCGTTGCTTGGACGAGTTCTGGGTTTGAAAGGTTACAAAAAAATAACATAGCAATACTTGACGGATGGAATTCGTTTGTTATAATAAAAAAGCGGAAAGCGAACTGGTCAAACTGCTCGAACGCAATGGTCCCCGGCACGAATGTACACGAAAAAATAAAAATTAGTGCTTAATTCGCGCAAAGTGATGCGGGGCGAAAAAAATACAAATTCGTGGCAAAGAAAAATGGCAAATGCATTCTGGCAAAACAAGCGGGTGATGGTGACGGGTGGCAATGGGTTTCTGGGCAAGAATCTGGTTGCCAAGTTAAAGACCCGCGGCGCGCAGGTGTTTGTGGTGGAACAGGATCATTATGACTTGCGCCGCTTGGACGATATTCGCCGCGCGCTCAAGGATAGCCAGCCGCAGATGGTCATCCACCTCGCGGCGCGGGTCGGCGGCATTGGCGCGAACCAGGCACACCCCGCCGAATTTTTCTACGACAATTTGATGATGGGCGCGCCGCTCCTGCACGAATCCTGGGTCGAGCACGTCGAGAAATTTGTCGCGCTGGGGACGATCTGTTGTTACCCCAAATTTACGCCGGTGCCGTTTCGAGAAGAAGCGTTATGGGATGGCTATCCCGAAGAGACGAATGCGCCATATGGCTTGGCGAAAAAAATGCTCCTGGTACAATCCCAGGCATATCGCCAGCAATACAACTTTAATAGCATTTTTTTAATGCCGGTTAATCTCTACGGACCGGGCGATAATTTTGATCCGACGAGCAGTCACGTCATTCCGGCATTGATCAAGAAATGCGTGGATGCAATTCACGCCGGCGCGGATCAGATTGTCGTATGGGGCGATGGCTCGCCGACGCGCGAGTTTCTCTATGTGGCGGATGCGGCGGAAGGAGTTGCGCTGGCGGCGGAACGTTACAACGACAGCGAGCCGGTCAACTTGGGGAGCGCGTTTGAGATCAGCATCAAGGATCTCGCCGAGACGATTGCGCGGCTCACCGGGTTTACGGGGCGCGTGGTGTTCGACCCGACCAAGCCGAATGGTCAGCCGCGCCGCAAACTCGATACGACACGCGCGCAGGAGCGGTTTGGGTTTGTGTCACAGACGACGTTTGAGGATGGCTTGCGCGAGACGATCAAGTGGTATATCGAGGCAGTGGGCAGTAGGCGGTAGGACGGCAAAGGATGTAGGCTAGAAGTAGGTCTGATTAACGATTGGGACTAATCTGTTGTTCAGGCAACGGCTAGGCGAAACAGTGCTTTCGCCTAGCCGGATCGTTCGGGCGTGGAGATGACAGAGGCGCAAGCCACCGCGCGCGAGCGGTTCCGTCCAGCAACACTCACGGCAAAATGATGATGATTTTCAGGCGATGGGTGTAACGGTTGCGGTTGCGAATGCGAACGGTCAGGGAATTGAGCAAGGCGCGGCGATTGAGACTCCGCCAACGAGCGGACGCTGGGTGTACAAGACAACTCAAACCGTGCCAACCGGAACTGCTGTGCGCGTCACCGTGACGGCAAAAGACCGCCCGGGGCATATGGGCGTGAAAACGGAAAGCAAGAACTAGACGTTACCCTGGAACAATTGAATAGGAAGAGAACGGAATGGTCTAGCGAGTTGAGCAAGGGCAAGCGGATGCCCGGTTGTCCTTGCTCTTTTTTTGTGCCACAAGGAGGGCGTGTATGATGATTGATTATCCATGAAAGGAATCTAGAAGAATGAAAGCACAAGCCGATCCAGTTCGAGTGCTTTATATTGCAGGGGACGGTCGCAGTGGCAGTACCCTACTTGATTTGTTACTTGGGCAGACGAAGTGTTTTTTTCAACTGGCGAATTGTCTCAGATTTGGCAAAATGCCTTCCAAGAAAACTATTTGTGTGGATGCGAGATACCTCTTCAAGACTGTGAGTTTTGGAGTGCGAC
>JBBIUF010000142.1:0-5799 GCA_037440365.1 Chloroflexota bacterium | reverse complement strand
GCTTGCTGGTACATTTCGATGACGCGCTCGTGCGTTTCTGCGCCAGTCAATTCCACCGTGTCGGTGAGACCTAGCTCGCGAATTTGCTGTTCCAGCGTCGCACGCAAGGGACCCTCGCCGACGATGCGACAATCGAAATCATAGCCCTGGTCTTGAAGCGCACGGCAGGCGCGCAGTAGATCAGGCAATCCTTTTTTTTCGACCAAACGAGCAACAGTGAGGATAAGCGGACGCGCGCGCGGCGCGGCAACCGCGGGATCGCGGGGAAAGATACGTAAATCCAAGCCGTGATAGATCCGCTGAATCTCAACCGCGTCGCGCGCGCCGAGCAATGAAGCGAGGTACTGTTGGTTGTAGCCCGTGCAGGTCACGACGAAACGTGCTTGCTTCATCTTGTAAGCGATGCTAGGCTTGGGCGACAAGTAAATATCTTTGGCGTGCGCGGTAAAGCTAAACGGAATGTCGGTGAACTGATGGACGAGCAGGGCGACCGTTGCTGGCGTGTTGGCATAATGCGCGTGCAGGTGCGTGATGCCGGCTTGCTCGATTTGATTAGCGATAAAAGCCGCATAGAGCAATTGGCTGAACGTCGCCGGATGATGAAACCGCACCAACGCGCGCGCACTAATCGCGAGAAACTTGAGCGGGTTTTTGCGCAAGCGGCGCGCGGCGGCGGCACCCAGGTTCAACCATCCGCCGGGAAATCCGTGTGGCAGGTACGTGATCGGCGCGCGCACTTGCTGGACAGCTTGGTTCACCTTGCCCGTGGGCTGAAGCAGAGAAAAAATCCGCAAAGCGAGCCCCTGGTTTTCCAGTTCCAGCACTTCGTGCAGGATGAATGTCTCAGACAGGCGCGGGAAACATTTGATCAGGTAAGCGATTTTGGGCGAGCCAGAGGACTGACGAGATTCCATTGCCATTTCCTTTTCATCAATTCAACTTGCCCTACCATACTCCCAAGCGGGCTGGGCATGGTTAAGTTACTTTAAGTCAGCTTTAAGTGAGTCTTAAATGATTGATGCGAAAGGGTTGGGAAAGGGTTGTGAAAAGGTTGCGCGGAAACGAGCAATGGGCGCAGATCCAATGCGCGGCGTGTCGAGCGGGGATTGTGAAAAAGACCAGGGCGGCATCTTGAAGATGCCGCCCTGGTCTTTTTGCGAAATTTGCGTCTGGCTGTCTAGCGCGTCATGGCGTCCGAAATGGCTTTGAGCGATACGTCATAGCGATATTGGATGTTGAAATGACCGTCGTCAAATTCTTCGTGGATAAAGGGGATGCCGTGATTTTGCAGGCGCTTGCAAAAAATCCGCGCGCCATATTGCAAATTAAATTCATCACGCAAGCCCGCGTCCAGATAAACAAGTTTCAGCGAACGCAGTGGCGCGGCATACTGATCCACAAGATTTACTGGATCACTGCGCAACCAACGCGCCCAGACCTGTTCGTTCAACTCGCCGGTCTCAAGATCAAACGGCAAATCAAAACCAAGCGGCGCCGCCGGGTTCGGCGAATAGCACGCCGCCATTGCCACCGCGTCAATCGCCGCGTGAAAGTCGCTGTCTTTGGGACGAATGGTAGGCAGATCGTTCCAAAATTTTTCGACGCCGCCAAATTTTTTCAACGCGCGGACGGCGCGCACAAGCGATGACTTGTAACAGTATTCGAAATAGGTGTCGCCGCTGTGCGACGCCAGCAGACCGAATACATCCGGGTGGCGCATGGCGAGCATCAACGCGCCATAGCCGCCAGAACTTTTGCCGACCACCGCGCGCGCGTTGCGCTCCGGGAGCGTCCGATAATTAGCGTCCACATACGCCACCAATTCTTTGACAACGTGATCTTCATACCGCCCAACGGCCGACGAGTTGAGGTATTGACTGCCGCCGATGCGCGTAAAACAATCGGGCATGACCAGGATCATCGGGCGCACCACACCACTGGCGATCAACCGATCCATGCGTTGCGGCAACGTCTCGTCCCACGCGGCGTCGTTGAGCAACATCACACCGCGTCCGGTAAAGCCGGTGAGGACAAAGACTACGGGATAACGCGTATCGCCCGCGTGGTAATCCGGCGGCAAATAAATTGGCACGCGGCGCACAAACGGATCGCCGAGCGGATTGCCGCGCAACACTTCGCTGGCAATCGTTTCAATCATGACGGTACCTTCAGACATGGGGACCTCCAAAGTCAGAATTCAAAATTCAGACAGCCAATTACCGCTGATCACCCTCGCCGCCGATTGTGCCACGTTCGAGGCGCGAGAATAATTTTTCCAAATTGGCTTCGGCGACCTGGGTTAGCGTGAGATCAAGCTCGGTGCAAATTTGCGTGAGATACCACAGCACATCGCCCAACTCGTACTTGAGCGCGTCGCGATCCGCGTCGCGAATGATGCCGCCCTTGTCGCGAAAAATTTTTTTAATTTTGCCAGCGACTTCGCCCGCTTCATTGACCAAACCCAGCGTCGGATACACAATCGCGTGATCCATCGGAATCACATTCCACGTTTTTCGCGACTCGCGCTGGTATGTCTCGAAATTTTCAATCTTCAATGCGCTCTCCTTGGATCAAAGCTACCCCGTCAGATACTCGCGCAATTCGCTTGCCGCCTTTGCCCACGAAAATTTTTTCGCTTGCGCGAATCCTTTCGCGCGCAAATCATTGCGCAATGATTCATCCGTCAACACGCGACAAATAGTATCTGCCATGCCCACAATATCGCGCGGGTCAAAGTAAAGTACCGCGTCGCCGCCAACTTCCGGGAGCGACGACGCATGCGACGAAACCACCGGCGCGCCGCACGCCAGCGCTTCCGCCACCGGCAAACCAAAGCCTTCATAGAGCGACGGATAGACAAACAAGGTTGCGCCAGCATACAGCGCGGGTAAATCTTCGTCGCGCATATAGTCCGGAAAAATCACACGGTCGCGCAGACCACACGCTTCGACTGCGCGAAACACCTCGTCAAACATCCAGCCGCGTCCGCCGCAAATCAACAGTTGAAGATCGGTAATCGCCGGGTCGCGAATAATTTTTGCAAACGCCTGGATCAAGCGCACATAATTTTTGCGCGGCTGGATCGTGCCAAGCGACAGCAGATACGGCTTGCCTTGTGTAACCGCGCCGATGCGCGCGCGCGCAGCGGCCGTTATGTTTGGATTGAAACGCGCATCAACGCCGGAGTATAGCACGCGCGTTTGTGCGACCGGCGTGTGGTACACGTCAACTAGATCGCGTTGCGTACTGGCGGCGTCAGCCAAAACCAGATCGGCGTGTGCCACCGAGCGCGGCACGGCACGGTTCAAATAATTGAGCAACGGCGCGGGAAAACACTCTGGCACACGCACATACGACAAATCGTGAACCGTGACCAGCGTGCGCCGCGCGCGCGTCGGCGGAAGCAAAAAATCGGGCGAGTAAAACACATCCACCGCGCCGATCCACATTTCGATCCAGAGCGGCACGCGCGCGCGATGCCACAACGCGGCAAGGTAGCGCTCGGTCAAGGGCGCGCGGATAATTGAAAAATTGGCGGGCCAATCGAACGCGAGCAATTCGGCGTGCGCGTCACGCGGTACAAACAAGACATAGCGATTCGTGTGATCGAGCCGTGCGAGCGCGCGGATCAATTCGCGCGCATACCGTCCAATGCCCGCGCGTTCGCGCGACGCCGACGTGAAATCAATGCCAATAGTGAGCGCCATAGTTGTATGCTTGCAACGTTTGCTTGCGCGCTAGATTCCGCGATATGTCCATTTGCGATTGATGAAAAAATTCCAAAACAAGACAACGATAATCGCCGTCGCTTTCGCCGCGTTATAGTCCCAGGGCGCGGGAAGCAAAGCATGAAAAATCCACGCATCGGTCAGAAGAAAAACGGTCTGGTTGATCGCGAGTCCGAACAAATTCACCAACGCGAATTGGCCAAACTGGGTATGCAACGGGCGCTCGCGCGATTCGGGATACGTCCATAAACGGTTCCACGTAAAATTGCTGACGATGGCGCACGAAACCGAAACCAGGTTGGCGTATTCTTTCGGCACGCCCAAACCCAGCACGAGCACATTAAGCACAGCAAAGTCCACCGTGGCACCAATCGCGCCGACGATGGCGAATTTTACAAAGCGAGTCAATTCGCCGTGATGCGTCGAAACAAGCGTCATAATTTTTGCCAATCCCAATCCTCCGAAACAGATTGCGCGTCCCGCGCGCTCAAGCAGGGGCCGAGTTACTGGCAATGCAGATTAGCCACCGAGCTAGACCGAACCACACAGAAAAAGAACGGTGACCTTAACCAATTACGCGATGGTTGCGTCGCCTAATTGAGCAATGATCCCCAGACTGATCCCGACTTGAACCGCCATCCCATGCACGAATAAATTATCAAAGCCATTATGCACCGCCAGCATCACCAACATGCCGAGCAAACCCGCCGCAACATTCGCCCAGACGCCGCGCGCCCGGCGCACCGTGCGCCAGCTCTGCCAAAATGCCGCGCCCCACACAACCAGGTAAGCGAGCAAACCCAGGATGCCGGTTTCCGCCGCGACATTCAAATAGTAATTGTGCGCGTGACCCAGGGGATCGCTCCAGTGCGGCAAGGCATACACCGGATACGCTTCCGCATAATTGCCAATGCCCACGCCCAGCACCGGATGCGCAATGAACATTTCCTCGGCGGCTTGCCAATGCGCCATGCGTTCGACAATCGCAAAGTTTGCGTCGTCCACCTTGACGCCGCGCACATCGAACACGCCGAAATAATCGGCAACGCCCGCAAAGCGATCCGCAATCGCCGTGGGAATGAGATTGATACTGCTGAGTAAAAGCGCCAAGGTTAGCACAAACGCGAGCACAAGCGACCCGATGAACGCGCGGCGGCTTTGCACGATCACCGTCACGATCAAACCCGCACCCACGCCGAGCCATGCGCCGCGCGACCAGCTCATCACGATCGCGGCAAGCGTCGCCAGCAAGGCAAACCCAGCGATCAGCCACAAGCCCCACGCAGTTAGCAATTCTTTGAGTTTGAATTCTGATAGCGAAAACTTGAAATTTGAAATCTGGGACATGACCACGCCCAAGGCAACCGGGGCAATCAAGCCGAGATAGCCCGCAAAGGGATTGGGCTGTTCAAACGTGCCATACGCGCGCATGAATCTACCAAACAGCGCAAACCCTTCGGGACCCACTCGAAAAATAAATTGGTAGATGCCGATCCCAGCTTCAGCAATCCCGGCAAGAAACATCACCAGCAACACACGCTTGATTTTTGCGGCGTCGAGATGGTTCGCCACATAAACGTACATCGCCAACAGCTCAACCCATTTCGTAAATTCCTTGAGCGACGCTTGCAGTGAGAGCGTCACGGTCATCGAACATAACGCCACCAAGAGAAACACAGCCAAGGGCAGGACCAATGGCGGCAGGTGGATCACAATCGCGCGATCGACGGCAATCATCCGCGCCAACCATAACGCCAGCAATACTGCAACCGCCAGATCGACTGCCGTCAAATTGCCCGCGCCCAACGCAAGGGGAAACCAGGAACCGAACGGCACGGCAAAAATCGCAACATACAAGGCGAGTTCAGGCAGGCGCACCAAGGCAATCAATGCCAGCGCCCCGCCGATCACAGCCAGCGCACCGGTCAAGGGCAAGACAATCAATGCGCCCGCGATAACCATGCACGCGAGCGCAAGCCACACGATATTCATATTGTGCCGAGCGCGTTCGAGGATACTCATGCCTATATTTCGGATTCAATCAGCCGTGTTCAATTGATCGGATTGCCCG
>JBBIUF010000141.1:0-6226 GCA_037440365.1 Chloroflexota bacterium | reverse complement strand
TGAAACACTGCAACCTCTGCGGCAATGCCGTCAACGAAAACGAATATCGCGTATTCACGCGCCAAGACAAGCCGCAGTCGCGCGGGCTGACCGTGTGCGCGGATTGCGAACGCACCAAGCCGCGTTGCCTCGTCTGCCAAACCCCCATGCGCGCCGACCGCGCCACATTGGGTATCTGTAACGATTGCCTGCGCGAAGGCTTGCGCTGTCGTTCATGCGGCGCAAAAATTCGCGGACAGTTTCTCGTCGTCAACGGCAATGATGGACCGTACTGCGCGAAATGTTTTCGCACCCACGCGGCATGCGACTTGTGCGGTGCGCCTGCCGGAGATGGCGCGGTAGAAATGGCAGACGGTCGCCTTGTGTGTGCGCGATGCAATGCCACCGCTATCCGCGATCCACGCGAAGCGGAATTATTATTCGAGCGTGTGGTAAATCTCTTGGGTAACTCACTTGGCATGACACTGAATCGGCAACCGCGGCTCGCGCTCGTGGATCATACACGGCTCGCTGAACTCTCGCGCACCGCCATGCTCGAAGGACACGACAGCGACAAGGTACTGGGATTGTTCATGCGGCAAGGACAGCGCCGCACGATCTATCTGCAAGAATTTTTGCCGCGCATTTTGCTGATCCAGGTCGCCGCGCATGAATTCGCACACGTTTGGCAAGGCGAACATTGCCCGCTCTTGAACGATCCGATTCTGCGCGAAGGATTTGCGGAATGGGCGGCGTATCACATGCTGATGCAACTCGACGCCAAGAAAAAAGCCGCCCAGATGCTTCAGCGTCACGATTTTTACGGCGATGGCTTGCGGCGGTGTTTGGAACTTGAAACGCACCAAGGCGTTGCGGGTGTACTGCAATATTGCAAACAAAGTTAAGGAGGCGCCGTGTATTGTCCTAATTGTGGTTCTCAAAATCGCGATGTGTCAAAATTTTGCACCAGTTGCGGACAGCCACTCGCAATGCCGCCACCACCTTCGGCGCAACCGCAAGTCACCGCGATCACGCCACCGACACCCAGCAGTGCGCCAGCCACGCCGCCACCACCTGCCCCAGCCGTCGGACAAACGGCGATGCTCGGCGCGCAAAGCGTCTTGCACGGTCGCTACCTCATCGTCAAGCTCTTGGCGCAAGGCGGCATGGGCGCGGCGTATATCGGTCAGGATCAAAATACGTTCGGGCGCAAAGTCATCATCAAGGAAATGTTGCCCTACGCCACCACACCGCAAGAAAAGCTCGATGCCGAGCGCAACTTTACGCGCGAAGCACAGGTCTTGTCCACGCTCAACCATCCGAACATTCCGCAGATTAACGATTACTTTATCGAAGCGGACAAGTATTATCTGGTAATGACGCTCGCCGAAGGCGAGAATCTGGAAGATCGGCTCGCGGCGGCGGGCGGACGTTTGCCGGAAAAGGATGTGGTGGATTACGGTTTGCAAATCGCCAACATCCTGGTTTATCTCGCCAATATGAAACCGCCGGTGATTCACCGCGACATTAAACCGGCAAACATTATTTTGAACAAGCAAACCGGGCGCGTGGTGTTGGTGGACTTTGGTTTGGCAAAAGCCAAATCCGGCACGGGCGTCATGGGCGCGGCAAACGCGGCAGGCGTTTTGCAATCCAGCCCAATGGGCACACCGGGGTACGCGCCGCCGGAACAATACCAGGGACGCACCGAAGTGCGCTCCGATGTCTATGCGCTTGCGGCAACGATGCACCATTTGCTGACTGGCATTGATCCGCGTCAAGCCGCCACGCCATTCGATTTTGCGGCATTGCAATCCGTTCTGCCGAATGCGACGCCTGCGCTCGATAGTTTGTTGCGCCGTGCGCTTGATCCCAGCCCGTTGTCACGCCCGACCGCGCAACAAATGGAAACCGATCTGAAAAATCTCGCGTCGCCGTCCGTCGTCAAGCACGTGTCCGCCGCCGGACCGTTTCACTTTCGCGGCGGCGATACGGCGAACAGCGTCGCCGAGCTCGCAGAAAAAGCCGAAGCGCACTGGGACGATGGCACCTATCATTTGACGCAAGGGCATTTCGAAACCTGGTTGCGCGCGCAAAACCGGCACGACCTGGCAACCATCGCCGAAGGTATTCGCGCGCGCGGCGGCGACACCTCCGCCGGGTTGGAAGAATTATTGCGCGCGCTTAATCCGCAATTGCAACCGCCAATCCTCGTCATTAGCGCCGCGCTCCTCGATTTCGGCGTCGTGACCAAAGGCGAAACGCGCGAGCAGGATTTTCAAATCACAAACCAGGGACGCGGCTATTTGTACGGCACACTCAAAAGCAATGTGCCCTGGCTCACCTTGTCCGCATCGAGCGTGGCGTGCCAGAGTCAGCAAACACAAACGATCAAACTCAAGCTTGACACGCGAACGATGAAAGAGGGACCGCACAGCCGCCCCGTGTTGGAGATTGACACGAACGGCGGACGGCAATCGGTTGCGGCGCAAACCCAGGTTGCGTGGGCACCCGCGATGACGCTCACGCCAAGCGCGCGCTTGAATTTCGGCGATGTGTTGGTGAACACAGGCGCGCCCGTGACCCGCACGCTAACCATCACCAATTCCGGCGGCGGAACGCTGCGCGGCCAAGTCGCGGCACAAGGCGGATGGTTTACTTTTGCGGCGCAAGATTTCGCCGTGCCGAGCGGACAAAAAGTAGAATTGGTCGCAACGGCAACGACGGGCGGCTTGGTCGTCGGGATGTACGATAGTCAAGCCAACATCACCTCTAACGTCGGGAATCTAGTTTTGCCCGCGCAGATTGGCATCAAGAAAGCGTTGTACGAATTACCCGCGCGCGCGATGCGCTGGGGCATCTTCGCCGTCCTGGCTTTCGTCGCGTTGTTTTCCTGCTCGCTGACCACATCGCTTGGCACACGCGGCATCCTGGGCATTGTGCCGCTCAACTATCTCGCCAGCACCTATCTCGATCTCATGCGCCGCTTTAATTCGTACGATCAAACTCTCGCCAGTAATCTGAGTTTGATCACCGTGCTGGTGTTTGGCTTGATCGGCGTGATCGCCTATCTCGCGTCGCGCGCGCTGAACAGCTCACTCAACGAAATCGAAGATTATTATCACGGCGGTGCATTGGCGCAAACAATCGCGCCGAACCGTTTTGAGGGTTGGCGCTATCTCGCGATCATGCTTCTGCTCGCGTTCTTTGGCATTCCGATTGGCATCAAGTTTGGCATTGCCACAACGAACGATTGGGTCGGCTGGGGCTTGATCATCGGACCATTGGCGGGGATTTTGATTGGCGGCGGCTTGACGATCATCGGCGCGCGCGTCAATGGGATGGTCAACACTACATCGCGGCTATCGTCATTCGAGCGCGTGTTTTTCGTCAGCGGCGGCATGGCAGTCTGGGGTGCCATGCTCAACGCCACGCGCAATAACCACGATTGGTTGCCGGCATTTGCCTGGGCAGTCGCTGGTTTTATTTTGACCAGCGATAGTTTGAAATTGCCCTCGCGTTTGCAATGGTTGCTTGGCGTGTTGCGTCCAAGTTTGATGATTGCATTTTTTGGGTATATAGTGGAGACAGAACTCTATGCCTTGATTTCGTTCCTCGCATACAAGTATACGTACTTTCCGCCCTTGGACGCGTACTATGGTTCCTTCCCCGGTGTCACTGGTTTGGACCGGGTCATCGTGGACGTGATCCTCATATTCGCAATTCTGGCGGGTGGCATCATGGGGCTGATCGCCGTAAACGATTCGACCTTGCAACGCCGACATATCGCGCAAACGGTTGGGCTGGCATTGTTCCCCGCCATGCTCATCGGGCTGGTCGGGATGCTGATGGGCGGGATTGCGTTCTTTATCCTCACCCTGGGACACGGCTGGGGCTTGGGCGTGATGCTCGTGACCGCCATCGTCATCGCGGCTGGACTTGCGCTCTTTCGCTGGCAAGCGGCGCGGCTTGAACGCGGCGAAGTCGCGTTGAAAACTGGTTTGGCGCGTCTGCTCAAAAATCGCCCGCTCCCTGGCTGGCTCAATCGGTTGTCGCTGGTTGCGCTCGCGCGTGATCTCTCACCGATAGCAATTGGCATCACCGCCACGCTTGCCACGATGATCTTGCCGTTAGTCATGCAAACCGCACTGTCGTTGTTGATCGTTCTGCTGTGCCTCGGCGTGCTGGCAATCGGCGCGGGCGTGGTGGTCTTTGTGATCATCTTTGCCGCGCGCAATCAAACCAGCAAACTGCCGCGCATCCCATAAATTGAAAATCGAGAGACGCGACGTTAAATCCCAGCCACGTCTCCACAGGAAATGCAACGATGCAAACCTGTTCTCAATGCGGTACCTCAAACCGCGACAATGCAAGTTTTTGTAGCAAGTGCGGCAGTCGCATGAATGTTACGCCGCTTGGCATGACGGGCTTGTTGCCGCCTAACACCATCCTGCAAAGCCGCTATGTCATTAGCCGTAAAATCGGCCAAGGCGGCATGGGCGCAGTGTATCAAGCGCAAGATTCATTCTTGCCCGGCAAGTTGTGGGCGATCAAAGAAATGACCAGCGCCCAAATTACCGATTCCACGGAGCGCCAAAACGCGATTTTGGCATTCCGTCAAGAAGGTGAATTACTCGCCTCGCTCGATCACCCCAATCTGCCGCGCGTCACCCATTTGTTCGAGGAAAACGGCAAACAATATCTCGTCATGGATTTTGTGGACGGACGATCTTTGGATCAAGTCGCCGTCGCGACCTCCGGGTTCTTACCAGAAAGCCAGGTTATCGCGTGGGCGGACCAGTTGTGCGATGTGTTGGATTATTTGCACGCGCACCAGCCGCCGATCATTTTCCGCGATCTGAAACCTGCCAACATCATGCTCACCAATGACGGACGCATCAAGTTGATTGATTTTGGCATTGCGCGTTTTTTCAAACGCGGCAAGACCAAAGACACCACACCCTTTGGCACCGTCGGTTATGCCGCACCGGAACAATTTGGCACGGGGCAAACGGATGCGCGTTCAGATATTTACGCGCTGGGCGTAACGCTTTACAACTTGCTGACCCAGTATGACCCGGCGCAAACACCATTCAACCTGCCGCCCGCGCGCACGCTCAATCCAAAAATATCACCGCAAACCGAGGCAGTAATTACGCGCGCCACATTATCCGCGCCCGATCAACGCTATCAATCCGCCAGCCAGTTGAAGCAGGCATTGCACACCTTGACTGATCCGACCGTTAAAAACCCTGCCGCCCCGTTTGTCTTTCGTGGTGGCGGACAAGCCCAAAATGTGACCGAGCTGGTACGCCTCTGCGAAACCAGGCCCGCGGATGGAATTTGGCATTTGGAAAGCGGGCATTTTGATCCGTGGCTTGTCTCGATTGGTCAGCCCGCGTTGGCGCAAGCGGCTACGTTTGCGCGTCAATCCACTGGCACTGGCATAGAACGGCTCAGCCAATTTATCACTTTAACTGGCATACCCAGCACGCTTGCAAAAACTACAAATTTGAGCGGCGGGAATCAAGGTAAACCGGGTGGCTATAGCCGCGAGTTTGTTTTCGCCGAATCCCAAGCCGGTGGGTTGCGTCGCTTTTTCGGCTTGAGCATTGACAGCATGATCATAGTTGTACTGATGTCCATGTTGACAGGTTTGGTTAGCCAAGCGCCCACCGCACTTGCCCAAGCCGCTTTAATTTTCTTTGGGATTGGCTTGTTTTTATATTTTGTTCTGGCATGGATGATCGCCGGACAAACGCTTGGGCAAATAATCGTCGGCATTCGCGTTATGCGTCCCGATGGTAGCTTGCCCGGTTTTTGGACCGCGACTGGACGCTGGATTGTCATGGCAATTACCATCGCGCTGTGCTGGGGCTTGATTCCGTACCTCTTGCTTGCTTATCTCTGGAATCGTTTCCGCAAACCACCGCATGATCGCTTTGCAAACACCGTCGCCGTGCGAACTCGCTTTATGGCGAAGCAATACCCAGGTTATGATCTGGGATTGAGCACAAGCCATTATGCTGGTGTGGTTTTGATCAGCCTCGTATGCTTCCTGGGTCTGCCACTAGGAGCAGTTGGCATCGCCGGAATTGGCAATCGGATCACCGTATCCGCGCCAACCCCTGCGCCCACCGCCGCCCCTACCGCCGCGCCGCCAACGCGCGCCGCGATCGTACCCACCGCCGCGCCGACTGCTACTGCTGTTCCACCAACGTTATTACCTAATGCTACGGTCGAATGT
>JBBIUF010000140.1:0-6406 GCA_037440365.1 Chloroflexota bacterium | reverse complement strand
AAACGATTCAATGTCTAGGATTCTATCTCATCCGATGAAAAACGCAAGCATGACAATTGACAGTCATTCATCTCTTGAGTACAATCGCATCATCCTGAGGTGAGGTGAGGCGTTGAGCGATAAAACTTTGTACGGCGGCCAAGCGGTGATTGAAGGTGTGATGATGCGCGGTAAACGTTTTGTCGCGTGCGCGGTGCGCGATCCGCATGGCGTCATCGTCGCCACCAGCGAGCCCATTGCGCCCGCGATCTATAATAGCCGCTGGTCGCAGATTCCGTTCTTGCGTGCCATGACCTTGTTGTGGGACACACTCGTCCTCGGCACGAAAATGTTAATGTACTCGGCGAACATTGCCGTCGCCGATGAAATGCAATCCGCGGCGGCAAGCCAGCCGAGTGCACCCGGCGCAGATGCGGCACCCGTGGATGCGCCGGCGAGTATGCCAACTAGTGTCGCGTTTGGAACACTTGCGGTCTCGCTCACGTTTGGCATTGGGTTATTTTTTGTGCTCCCGCTGTTCCTCGTCAGTCTAGTTGATCCCTTGATCAATGCCATGTTCGTCAACCCGGTATGGACTTCAGTAGCGAGCAATCTCCTGGAAGGCGCGATTCGGCTGGCGCTCTTTTTTGCCTACCTCGGCGCGATCAGTCTGATGCCAGATGTGCGCCGCGTGTTTCAATATCATGGTGCGGAACACAAGACGATTGCGGCGGATGAAGCAGGGGCGACACTGACGCCCGAAGTGATTCAACGGTATAGCAAGGAACATCCGCGTTGCGGCACGGGCTTTTTGCTCACCGTCGTCGTCGTTTCGATTTTCGTGTTCGCGCTCCTGGGTCAGCCGCCGATTGTTCTGCGCGTGCTCTCGCGCATCGTGCTCGTGCCGGTCGTCGCCGCGCTCAGTTACGAGTTGATCAAGTTTTCCTCCGCGCATAAAACCAACCCGGTGTTGAATTGGCTGGTGGTCAAACCCTCGTTGGCATTGCAAGCGCTGACGACGCGCGAGCCAGACGACGCGATGATTCAAGTGGCCGTCGCCGCGCTCGAAAAAGTCAAAGCGGTGGAAGCGGCGGCGCAGAGCCAAGCCTAGTGTTTGGCAAAACGGGGCATCAAAATAACAGCGCGCGGTTTTCATTGCGGTTTTTTTTCGCATCGTGGTATAATGGATACGTCACAGCATTGAGCCGTCCGCTTGATGCAACGTGATGGGTAACCAATAAACGAGGAGGTTTGTTGCATGGAACTACAGGACAAATTAGCGACGATGTTGCCCGCTTGGCGCGAGCGCGTCAAAAAATTGACGAAGGAAAATGCCGACGTCAAAGTGGGCGAAGTGAATGTTGGTCAGATTTATGGCGGGATGCGCGATATTGAATCGCTCGTCACGGACATTTCGTACGTTGACCCGCAACACGGCATTCGCTTTCGCGGATTCACGATTCCCGAATTGCTCGGAAAACTCCCCAAACCAGCGGGTGCCGAAATGCCCTGGGTGGGCGGGTTGTATTATCTGCTTTTGATCGGCGAAGTGCCCACCGCAGACCAAGCGCTCGCGGTTGAAGCCGAATGGAAAAAACGCGCCGATGTGCCGGCGCATGTGTATGCCATGATTCGCGCGATGCCGCGCGAAACGCATCCGATGACCTTGTTCTCGCAAGCGATCCTGGCTTTGCAGAACGATTCCCAGTTCGTCAAGCGGTATAACGCCGGCATGAAAAAAGACGAATACTGGATTCCGACGCTGGAAGACAGCTTGAACCTCACGGCGAAACTACCGGCGATTGCGGCGTTCATTTACAATTTCAAGTACAAGCACGGCGAACTGCCGCAAGGCGATCCGAACCTGGATTGGGGCGGGAACTTTGCCAAATTCCTGAATGTGCCGAACAAGGAATATGAAGATTTGTCGCGGCTCTATTTCATTCTCCATTCGGATCATGAAAGCGGCAACGTCAGCGCGCACGCGATGCATCTCGTTGGCTCGGCGCTCTCGGATGCATACTATTCCTTCTCCGCTTCGATGAATGGTTTGGCGGGGCCACTGCACGGCTTGGCGAACCAGGAATGTCTGGGGTGGTTGTTGAGCGTGTATAAAAAATTCGGCACCGTGCCAACCAAAGCCGAGCTGGATCAATTCGCCAACGAAACCTTGTCGTCGGGCAAGGTGATCCCCGGTTACGGACATGCGGTGCTCCGCACGCCCGATCCGCGCTTTATGGCCCAGTTAGAGTTTGGCAAAAAGCATTTCCCGAATGACGGGTTGTTCCAACTGGCCGCGCTCGTCTACGAAGTGGTGCCGGGTGTCTTGAAAGCGCAAGGCAAGGCGAAGAATCCATGGCCCAACGTGGACGCAATCAGCGGCACGCTCCAGTACTATTATGGCGTCCGCGAATTCGATTTCTACACCGTGTTGTTTGGCGTCGGCCGCGCGCTGGGCGTGACGGCGAATATGGTGTGGGCGCGCGCGCTCGGTCAACCGATTGAGCGACCCAAATCGCTGACGACCGCGATGCTTGAAGAGATTGTGGCGCAAGCTAAAGCATAATCAGTATCAAGCCGCAGAGCCAGGGATCGTGGTGCCGCGCTCTGCGGCTTGCCCTCCTCAGTGGCAGGTCAAGGTGTGCCGCACAAGGGATTGGTTGTGCGTCAGACTCGGCAGAATGTACCAGCGTTTGGCGAAAAATCAAATACGGATATGGTTGACATGCGATTAACCCGTTGGAACAAAGAGACAGTGCCGTCGCTTGAGGCACTGCGGAGCGCACTAACGGGAGAAGGTTTGGCGGTTTCCGAATGGTCTGATCCAGCCGGCACAGTTTATCCGGTTCACACTCACGATTATGCCGAAGTGCGCATGGTCGTGCTAGGCAGTCTCCGGATCGGGTTGCCAGAATCGGGTGAAGAGTTTACGCTCGCGCCCGGCGATCGTTTGGATTTACCCGCCAATACTCCTCATTGGGCGGATGTCAGTGAGCACGGTCCGGTGATCTATCTCTCCGCCTCAAAGAACGGACACCCCAATCACAAAAAATAACTTTGGTCAGCGGGTCATTTCAACAACCAAGCGCGCGCGGAGCAACCTCTGGTTGCGACAACGCGATGGCTCGAAGCGCTTGGCTGAATGATTCGCTGATCGGCAATTCCAATTTTCAAGGAGATAACGATGCGGAAAAAAATTACCGTAGTGGGCGCAGGGTTTGTAGGCGCGACAACCGCACAGCGGCTCGCGGAACGCAATTATGCCGATGTCGTGTTGGCAGACGTGGTGGAATTTGTCGCCGAAGGCAAGGCGCTCGATTTGCTCGAAGCCGGTCCGATTGTCGGTTATGACACGAGTGTAACTGGCATCACCGTCAAAGATGGCGTGGGTTACGAAAAAATCGCCGACTCGGATATCGTCGTGATGACAGCGGGCATTGCGCGCAAGCCTGGCATGAGCCGCGACGATTTGATTTTGACGAACATGAAGATCGTGGGCGGCTGGGCGGAGCAGATCGCCAAGCACGCGCCGAACGCCATCGTCATCGTCGTGACGAATCCGGTGGATGCGATGACGCAATTGATGTGGCACACGACCAAGTTCCCCAAGCAACATGTCCTGGGTCAGGCGGGCGTGTTGGACAGCGCGCGTTTTCGCACGTTTGTTGCGCTTGAATTGGGTGTGTCGGTGCAAAATGTGGATGCGTATGTCCTGGGCGCACACGGCGATCAGATGGTGCCCCTGCCGCGCTATACCACCGTCGCGGGTGTGCCGCTGACGGAATTACTCCCCGCCGAAAAAATCGCCGCGATGGTCAAGCGCACGCGTGATGGCGGCGCGGAAGTAGTCAACTTGCTCAAAACTGGCTCGGCGTTCTATGCGCCCAGCGCCGCCGCCGTCGAAATGGTGGACGCCATTTTGCTCGACAAGAACAAGATCATGCCGTGCATCGCGTATCTGGATGGCGAATACGGCATCCGCGGCGTGTTCGCCGGAGTGCCAGTCAGACTCGGCGAAGGCGGCATCCAAGAAATCGTCAAGCTCAACCTCAACGCCGAAGAACTCGCCGGCTTGCAGAAATCAGGCGAAGCGGTGCGGGGCTTTAACAAGGTCATGGGCATCTAGGTGAGTCAGAACGAGAGACGGAACGCATCCGTCTCTCGTCAAGTATTACGAGGTCGCGATGGTGTGTGGGTGATCAACCGCGTCAAGGATCTTTTCAAAATATGAGGGCTGAATGACAAATGATATTCGGGAAGCCCGGCTCGCGAATGGCTTGCTGGTCTTGCTCAAGCCGGTGCGGACTGCGCCCGTTGCAACATTCTGGGTGTGGTATCGTGTTGGTTCGCGTAACGAAGTGCCGGGCATTACGGGGATTTCGCACTGGGTCGAACACATGATGTTCAAAGGCACGCCGACGCTGGGCAAGGGTGAGATCATGCACCTGATCAATCGCAACGGCGGCGTGGACAATGCGTTTACCTCTACGGACTATACCGCGTACTTTGAATCTCTGCCGAGCGATCGGATCGATCTCGCGCTTCGCATTGAAGCGGATCGGATGACGAACGCGCTGTTCGAGCCGACCGAAGTGGACAGCGAACGCACCGTGATCATTTCCGAACGCGAGGGCGGCGAGAATGAACCGCGCTTTTGGCTGGGTGAAGAAGTCCAAGCCCTGGCATTCAAAGTGCATCCGTACCATCATGATACGATTGGCTGGAAGCACGATCTCGAAACGATGACCCGCGACGATTTGTATCGCCATTACCAAACATATTACGCGCCGAACAATGCGGTCATCGTCGCCGCAGGCGATTTCGACGCGGATGAACTGCTAGGCAAAATCGAACAAGCGTTTGGCGCGCTCCCGCGCAACGCGAACATTCCGCGCATGTCCAGCGTCGAACCGCCGCAGGAAGGCGAACGCCGCGTGGTGTTGCGCCGCCCCGGACCGACCGCCTGTTTTCAAGCGCTCTATCACGCGCCTCAAGCCAGTGACCCGGATTTCTTTCCGACGTTTGTGCTGGCGGGTATTTTGTCCGGCGTGGGCGGCATGAGCTTCTCTGGCCAAAGTAGTCCCGGTCGTTCGTCCCGGTTGTATCGCGCACTCGTCGAAACCGGGTTGGCGGTGGACGTGGACGCCGGTTTTCGCGCGACCATCGATCCCGGTTCGTTTGATGTTGCCGCGACCGTGCGCCCCGGCGTCAAGATCGAAAAAGTGGAACGCGCGATCTTTGCCGAACTGGATCGCATCGCCACCCAGCGTGTCACGGCGATTGAACTCGCAACGGTGGTCAAGCAAGCCAAGGCGCAATTTGTGTATGCGATGGATGGCGTGATGAACGTGGGGTACTGGTTGGGACAATTAGAAATTGTTGCGTCATACCAATTGTATGATGCGTTTTTGGATGGCTTGATGCGCGTGACCAAAGCGGATGTCCAGCGCGTCGCCGCGAAATATCTCACTGAAACAAATCGCACGGTGGGCTGGTTCATCCCGGCAACTGGAACCGCGCCCAAAGCCCGCCTGCCGAAACACAGCGCGCGGAAAACGGGAGCCAAACGATGACCCTGCAATTACCGATCACACCCGAAACGATTACGCGCGCGGTCTTGCCCAACGGCTTGGTCGTGTTGATCAAAGACAATCCGAATAACGCCTCGATCACGTTGCGCGGGCGGATGCGCGCGGGCGGTTTGTACGACACGGATAAAACCGCCGGGCTGGCGCATTTCGCGACCGCCGCGTTACAGCGCGGCACGCGCAAACGCACTTTTCAAAAATTGAACGCAGAGTTGGATCGCACCGGCATGGCGTTTGCCATCGGCTCGGGGATGGAAACGATTGGCTTTGGCGGCAAGTCGCTCGTCGAAGATTTCGATCACCTGCTCGAACTCGCGGCGGATGTAATCCTGCACCCCAAATTTCCGCACGATGAAACTGAAAAATTGCGCGCCGAAATTCTCGCCGATTTAATCGAAGCGGAAGACGACACACAGCATGTTGCCTACCGCGAATTTCGCGCGCTCTGTTACCCAGGGGGGCATCCGTACCATCGCTTGTCCGATGGCTCCGCGACGACCGTCAAGCAACTCACGCTGGAGCAACTGTCCGAATTTCACGCGCGCTATTTCCGCCCGGATGTGACGACGCTGGTGCTTGTAGGCGACATGCGCGCGGCGCAGGCGCTTGAAAAAATCGAACGCGTGTTTGGCGCGTGGCGCGCGCGCGGCAAGCCGGATGCGCACGCGATCCCGGATGCGCCGGCGCTCAAACAGATCACGCGCCAAACCATGCCGCTCGCGGGCAAGACGCAAGCCGACATTGTCCTGGGTTATCCTGGTTTGCGCCGCACCGACCCAGCGTATTACGCGCTCAGTCTCGGCGATCTGATTTTTGGACGGCTGGGTTTGTACGGGCGG
>JBBIUF010000139.1:0-6546 GCA_037440365.1 Chloroflexota bacterium | reverse complement strand
GTTTCGAGTGTTGTATAATTGAGCCAGACTAGGGCTTCGTCGAAAATGAGGTAGAGCGCGGATGCGCCGATCAGCAATGCGGTCGCGCGTTGCCGATGCCAGATCAACGCAACGAATGCGCCGATGACGCCAAGCCAAACGATGAACGTTGGGAACAGCGCGGGATATTGCGTGATGAAAAATTGCCCGCGCTTCCAAAAATCGCCGGGCGCGAAAAACTGCAACCAGATTGCCGCCATGGATTGTGCGCCGAGAAATTCAAGTGCGTTGCCGGTCGCGATGATGCCGCCGCTTAGGAGTGTCGCTGGAAACGCGAACGCCAAGGCAAGGCAAGTCAGCCAATCGTTCCAAATGATTTTGCGCGCGCGCAGATCGCGGATGCACAACGCAATGAACACCAGCGCAATCAGCACAATGCCTTCGTAGCGCGTGAGCGCGGCGAGCAATGCCAGCAACGCGGCGAGCCGATAGCGTGATTGTGTGAGCGCGAACAACACGGCAAGGTCAAGCGCGAGGAATGTGGTGGAGGATAGGATCGCAACGCTTTCCCACAAAAACGATGGCGCGAACGCTAGCAGGATCGCGGCGACCCAGGCGGCGATTTCACCAAATGCGCGGCGCGTGAATTCAAACATCACCACTACAGCAACGCACGCGATCAAGGTCGAGAGCAAGCGCGCGGCAAAATAAAAATCGAATGGCGCGGGTGTGAGCAAACGCAAGCCGGTTAGCAACAGCATGTAGAACGGATGCAGAATCAAGCGGTCGAGCAAATCGCGCGGCACAGCGGCAACACCTTGGGTTTGCAAAATGTTCAGCGTGCGGACCGCTTCGAAACCGTCCTGCGAAAGTTCGACATCGTACACGCGCAGTAAATATAAACGCGGTACGAGCGTGATTAGACCAAGCGTGATCCATCGCCAATGGTTTTCGAGCGCGCGAATAAAGGATTGCATCGTGCGATATTGTAACACGGACGATGGAAAACGTAAAAAGTAAACCTAGAGAACCGAGTGAAACAATTTCTGATGAAACGGTCCGGTTTGTTGATCGTCATCGCGCTGATGCTCGCGTATAGCGCGTATTTTTCCGCGTACTCGATCCAGCGGCACAATACGTTTCGCACGTATGCCTCGGATATGGGGCAGATGGATCAGGCGTTGTGGAATACTCTGCACGGCAACATTTTGCAGGACACGCGCCCGAACGGACAAAATTTGCCGCGCCTCACGGATCACGTCGAGCCGATTTTCCTCGTCGTTCCGTTCGTGTTTGTCCTCTACGATAACATCGCATCGCTGTTTGTGTTGCAATCGCTTGCGCTGGCGCTCGGCGCATTGCCGATTTACTGGATCGCGCGGCGGCGTCTGCAAAGTGAGTGGGCGGCAGTCATTTTCGCCGCGATGTATTTATTGTTCCCCGCCTTGCAAGCGGCCAATCTCGCCGAATTTCACGCGGTCACGTTTGCGCCCGCGCCTTTAATGTTCGCGTACAATTATGGTCAGGAACGCGCGTGGAAACGATTCGCGTTGTTTGCGCTGATCGCGTTGGGCGTGAAAGAAGATATGGCGTTGCTTGTGCTGGCGCTGGGACTATACTTTGCCATCAAGCGGACGGACGACCAACGACCGACAACCGAAAAACAAATCATATTTCACATTTCACGCTTCACGTTTAACGTTTCTGTCATTCCCCTGCTAATGGCTATTGTTTCGTTCGCGTGGTTTCTCGTCGCGCTGTATGTGATCGTGCCGCACTTTAGCCCGCACAGTGAATCGGTGTATATCGGACGTTACCCCACGTCGCCGTGGACGATGCTGGCGGGAATTTTCATTCCCGAAAAAATTGCCTATGTGATCAAATTGCTTGCGTCGGTTGGGTTTCTCGCCGTGTTCGATCCCATTTCCTTGCTGATCGGTTCGCCATCCCTGGTTTTGAATTTGCTCAGCGGCTACGACGCGCAGTATTCCGGCACATATCATTATTCCGCGCCCGTCGCCCCGTATTTTGTGCTGGCGGCAATTGGCGGCGCGGCGGCAATTCGTCATGCGCGATTTGTCGTCCGTAAATTTGCGTCCCGCGCGCTTGCGCTGATTGTGATCCCAGCGTTTGTGATTTCGTTGATCTATCAAACGATTGCCGGTTACACGCCGCTGGGCGGTGAATATGTTTATCCCGCGCAAACGACGCATCAACAATTGCTCGCGCGTTTCCTCGCCGAAATTCCGCCCGATGTCCCCGTTTCGACGACGACGACCTTGTTTCCGCATTTGAGTCATCGGCTCAAACTGTACCGCTTTCCAACGATTCTGGATGCGCAATACATTTTGCTCGATGTGTCGCAATCGAACACGACCAACCCGGTGGACTATCGCGTGAATTACCTCAACGCGCTCAAGCAGGGCTTTGGCATCCGCGATGCGGTGGACGGATATATTTTGTTGCAACGCGGCGTCGCGCAAAAAGATTTGCCCGATGGCTTTTATACGTTCGTGCGCGGGTGTGAATGTGTCCTGCCGCAAAATCCGGTGCAAGTTGATTTTGGCGACAAGGTGCGCATGCTGGGTTACGACGTCAAGCAAGACGATTGGCACCGCGTGTATTTGCGAACGTACTGGACACGGTTGCCAACGATGGACGACAATAACTATACGCCGTTTCCATTTTTTCCAGACGCCGATGGCAATCCGCGCGCGGATGCGCAGTTGCCCGATTTGCTTATCCAGTTCTGGTATCCCACGTCGCGCTGGCAAGGTGATGAAATCGTGACGATTGACACCACGCCGATCGATGTCGGCGCGCGCGCGCAAATTGGCGTTGGCATGTTTTTCGGCGCAACGTGGAGCGACGCGGAATTTTATCTCACGCCGAAAACAAGCGCGCCGATTTCGGCGGATGGGCGCTGGGTGTCGCTCGGCGCGCTCGAACGTGTTGGAAAAACGTATCGCGTGGAGCCAAGCCAATGATGACACGACTGATTTGCCGTTGCCCTTGTCCTATGCTAAGATATTTGCATTATTCAATTGGAGTTGACTGTTGCGCCGCGTCAATGGATTGATTGCGCTGATCCTGGTTGTGCTAGCCGCGTTTGCCTTGCGGGTTTTTCGGTTGGACGTGCAATCGTTGTGGTACGACGAAGCGTTCAGCGTTTACCTTGCGCATTTCGATCTTGCCACAATTACGGCGCGCACTGCCGCTGATATTCAGCCGCCGCTGTATTATATCCTCTTGCATTTTTGGATCGCGCTCGCGGGTGACGGCGAATTTGCGTTGCGGTTTCTCTCGCTGGGGTTTGGCGTGTTGACGGTTCCGCTGATCTGGGTTGCGATGCGTCGCTTGTTCAACCGCGACGCCGCGCTGATTGCCGCCATCCTTGCCACGTTGTCGCCGCTCTATGTATGGTACGCGCAAGAAGCGCGCATGTACACGCTGATCACATGCTTGCTCTTGCTGTCGAGTTATGCGTTGTGGCGCGCGCTCGATCAGCCAACCGCGCGCCACTGGTGGATCGTTTTGGCGCTGGCGAATATCGCCGCGGTGTATACGCATTACTTTGCGTTTGCCGTCCTTGCGTTCCAAATCGCGTTTTGCGTTTTGCGTTTCCAGCGCGCAAATTTTTTCCGCGTGATCATTTCGTTTGCCGCGATTTTAATTGCCTTTCTGCCTTGGTTGCCCTTTGTGATCGCGCGCTTTGGCCAAGACGCGAGCTATTGGCAGGGCGCGCTCAAACTCGACGAAGCGGTGCGCCACATCTTTATCAATTTCACGACGGGCGAATCGGTGCTGGAAAGTATCGGCCAAGACATTGCCGTTGGCTGGCTCGTCGTGTTATTGATCGGCTTGGCGTTTCTCGCCATTCGCCATTCGCCATTCGCGCGACAAAAATCGGCCATTGCGTTTTTGATTCTCTATCTTGTCATTCCACTGGCTTTGCTCCTGGTCTTGTTCTATCGCAATCCCAAATTCAACGCGCGTTATTTGATGATTGCGTCGCCCGCGTTATTCATGTTACTCGGCGCAGGGCTTGGAAATTTTTCGCGCGTTGCGAATCGCGTGTCGCGCCTCGGGTTTTATGTTTTACCCTGGGCGTTTTTACTTGTCGCTAGTTGCTATGCCGATGCAAATGCTTATTTCGATCCCGCGTTTACTAAAGCAGATTTTCGCGGCGTGGCGCGGTACATTGAAGCGCACGCCGCGCCCGACGAGGCGATCCTTCTCGTCAGTGGTCACATGTTCCCCGCGTTCGATTATTATTATCACGGCGCCGTGCCCACAATTCGCCTGCCCGATGATCCGACACTCAACACCGAGCATGTGCTGGGTTATGAAACCGCGAACGTGTTGAATCAAACGCTTGCCGGCAAGCGCGGCGTGTGGGTGGTGGAATGGCAAAACGAGGTTGTTGATCCGAACGGGTTTGTGCCGATGTTGCTTGATTCGCAAGGCGTAGAACAACCGCACGAAGGAATTTATTTCTGGCAAGTGGGTTTGCGGCATTGGACGTTGCCCGTGAACGCGCATTTTTCGCCGCAACCGATACCGGCGGTTACGCGCGCGGCAAACTTCGGCGGCAAGATTCAATTGCTCGGTTTTACGCCGGTGCCGATTCCTGCCAATGGCGGCGTGGCGTTTGATTTGGATTACCAAGTCCTGGCTCCACTCGCCGAAGATTACCAGGTCGCGTTACGCGTGACAGATGCCGCGGGAAATTTTTGGGGCAAACTAGATCGCCGCCCGGCGGGTTACAATTATCCCGCGCCACGTTGGAAACCCGGCGAATATCTTTTCGGCACATATACGGTGCCGTTGCTCGTGGGCGCGCCCGCCGGTGATTATTTTGTCGAACTCGTGTTTTATTCCGCGCGCAATCCGAGCGGGCTGGATGTGCTTGCGCCGAATGGCGCGCCGATGGGCAAGTCAGTCAAGCTGGGTCCCTTGCCCGCGTTGCGCGCATCGTACCTGGTGGATTCGACCAAGCTCGATATTCAAAATGAAATTGATCGCGACGTTGGCCCGTTTCGCTTGTATGGTTACAACCTGGGTCGCCAGCAGGCGAGTGCGGGCGAAACGATTCCGCTCAGTCTGTTTTGGTTCAACAGCGAAATCTTGAATCAGAATTATACGTTTCAAATTCAGTTTGGCGACGTGTTGAGCAAAGCATTCCCGCTCGCCAACGCGCAATTCCCCACGACGCAGTGGCGCATGGGTGAAACGGTGCGCGGACAATATCTGATTCCGATTCCGCCGAATGTTCCGCCAGGCGCGACGCAATTGCGCCTGGTGTTGAGCGATGGCAATGCGATTAATCTTGCGCCGTTCACGATTGAGAAAACGGATCGCGTGTTTGTTCAACCGAATATCGCGTATGCCCAGTCCGCCGCATTTGGCAATACGATTGCTTTGGTGGGATATAATTTGTCGGCGACGACACTCAAGCCCGGCGCGCCGCTCCAAGTGACGCTGGTGTGGCAAGCGCGCGGCGCAAGCGCCAAGCCGTACACCGTGTTTGTCCATTTGCTCGGCGGCGATGGCAAGCCGGTCGCGCAACAAGACGCGCAACCGCTGAACGGCGCGCGTCCAACGAATGGCTGGGTTGCCAACGAGTTTATCGTTGATCCATACACGCTTACGATTCCAACCACGGTTACGCCCGGCAACTATCAAATCGAAATTGGCTGGTACGATGCGCAAGATTTTTCGCGCTTGTCTGTGCTTGATCCAAATGGCGTGCCAACGAGTGATCACATCATTTTGCCTAGTCGAGTAGATATTAGCCCATGAGCAAACCTAGCATCACTGTTTTTTTTCCGTGTTACAATGACGCGGGCACCATCGGCGTGATGGTCATGCGCGCGATTCAAACGTTGCGCCAGGTATCCGGCGATTACGAAGTGCTCGTGATCAACGATGGATCGGTGGATGATTCGCGCGCAATTCTCGAAGAATTGTCGCGCTTGTATCCGCGCGAATTCTGTTTCGAGAATCGCACTCAGCCGAGCGGCTATGGCGGCGTTCTGCGCGCCGGTTTTGCCAAAGCCACCAAGGAATGGATTTTCTACACTGACGGTGACGCACAGTACGACGCGCGCGAATTGAAATTGCTCACCGAAAAAATTTCCGACGACATTGATTTTATCAACGGGTGGAAAATCAAACGCCGCGATCCGTTGATTCGCATTTGGATTGGCATGGCGTACCAGTATTTTGTCAAACTCTTATTTGGTTTGAAAATTCGAGATGTGGATTGCGATTTTCGTTTGATGCGCCGCGAAATTTTTGACGTAATCACGTTGGAATCCAACACCGGCTCGATCACATTCGAGTTGGTGAAAAAGGCGCAAGATGCCGGGTACCGCTTTGTCGAAGTGCCGGTGCGCCATTATTATCGGCAGTACGGCGAATCGCAGTTTTTCAACATCCCGCGCGTGGGGCGCACGTTGATGGCGTTGCTCGGTTGGTGGTGGCGGCTTGTGATCAAGCAAGAAGCGGTCAAGGCGTACGCAGGGAAGCGGAAAAAGCGCGTTGAGCGGAAAGTTGAAAATTAAA
>JBBIUF010000138.1:6072-6681 GCA_037440365.1 Chloroflexota bacterium | reverse complement strand
GAGCGCGGTCACCGCCGCGCCGCCGCAAGAAACCCCGGTGCTGGAATTTGATCCAGCCAAGGTGATTGATTTCCAAGTAAGTAGAGCAAAAAACAACGCCATCCATATCGTCCGAGGCGCAGCTAGTCCACTGTGGGCAATCGTTACGCCTAACCTACCCTCAATCAATGTCTCCACAAGTTTTACAAACACGATTAGCGCAACGCTTGCTAGTCTGTCCGCGCTCAAGCCAATCACTAGCACAGAGAATTCAGACCTGGCTAGTCTTGGATTGATTACACCAACCTTTTCGATCTATATCAGCGCGACTGAAGGCGCAATCTTGCAACTCGATATCGGCAAAGCTACTGCCGACAAGCAGGGCTATTATGCGCGACGCGTTCCGCCGAATGATAGCACACGAATCTATATCATCTCGCAAGACATCGTGAGCACTCTCGATAAATATATTACCGACGCAAATGGCGTTGCGCCCACGCAAACGGCGATTGCCGTTACCGCAACTGCCGTAGCAAACGCAAAAGTTGCAACAGCGCAAGCCGCTTCAATTCAAACAACAATTGCTCAAGCTACCAACACATCTCAAGCGGCAACTGCCAGCGCTCATTC
>JBBIUF010000138.1:0-6056 GCA_037440365.1 Chloroflexota bacterium | reverse complement strand
TAGCACGCAAACAGCCGCTAACGCTCTCAATCAAGTTGCCGCCACGCAAACGGCTGTCGCCAGCACACAAACCGCTATTGCAGTGACTGCAATCACACCCATCCCAACTATTGCAATCCCGACCCCACTTTCGCCCACGGTTGCATCATTCCCAATTCCAACCATCACGCCAACGCCAACACCTACATCCACAATCCCCGGCGTGCCAAATGAATTTTTGCCAGTTACCATCGGTGGGGTTGTGCTAGGTTTGCTAATCCTGATCCTCATCATTGCCGTCATCCTCCGCCTTGTTAGTTCGCGTGGCAAGCCCGCCGCGCCCGCCACCCAAAAAATTGTCGAGCCACCACCGCCGCCGCCACCGCCATTTACCGGCGCATATCTCGAATGTGTCGCCAAGCCAGGATTGGAATTCAACTTGACGCGCTCCGGCATGACCTTGGGACGCGGCGATGATTGCGATTTCAAAATTGATGACAGCGTGCCAGGCGCGCGCGCCATCTCGCGGCATCACGCGCACGTGGAACAACGCGGCGCGCGCTGGGTTGTCATTGACGGCTCGCCCGATGGTCAACGTTCGACGAACGGCGTTTACGTGAACAACAAACGCACATTTGAAAATTATCTGACTGATAACGTCGAAATTAAATTTGCCGGCGTGGCGTTTCGTTTTCATCTGCAACACGCTGTGCCAAATCCAGCGCAAGGAGTTTCGCAATGAGCCAGAATCAACCCAGTATCCGCTGTCCACATTGCGGCACCGATAATCGCAATAGCGCAAAAGTTTGTCACCGTTGCGGGCAACCGCTGACAGCGCCACCCGCACGACAACCTGCCGTCACCCAGCCCGTCGCGCCCCCCGCTTCCGCGCCCGAAGTCACGCGGCGCTTGGACAACGGCGTCACCATACCCTTGCCGCCATTGCCTTTTTCCGATCTGCCCATTGGCGCAGTCGTCAATCAACGCTATGAAGTGATTCAAACGTTTGACGCGCAACCGCAAACCAATTCCTATTTGGTCACCGACGCGCAAATGCCGCAACAACGTTTGCTCTACGAATCGAGCAATCCAAAGCAGTATGAACGCGAACGCGCCATGTTCGCGCGCCAACTCGATCATCCCGCGCTCGTCGCATTGGTAGACGTGTTCGACGTGATGTACGGCGCCGACACGCGCGCATACCTCGCGCTCGAATTTCCGTTGACGCCCGCGCCCACGCAAAATCTTTCCGAGCTGGATATTTTGCAATGGGGCGTCCAACTCGCCGAAGCCTTGGCGCAATTACACGACAAGGGTTTGGCACATGGCAACATCCAACCGGCCACGCTCGTCGTCTCGAACAATCAAATCAAACTGTGGGGCTATTCGCATATCTCCGCTTTAACGCCCGAAGCGCGCGCAACCGATCTGCAACAGCTTGCCGGCACGCTCTACCAATTGGCGAAACCGCTCGGCAAACTTGCGCCGACCACCGCGCCGCTTTTTCAGCAACGCTATACCGATGCGCGCGTGTTCCAAGCCAATCTGAAAAAAGCGTGGGACACGTTACGCCACCCCGCCATGTTGATCACCTCCGTCGGGCGCTTGTCCGACGTGGGCATGAAACGCGAAGTGGACGAAGATTCACTATTGACCACTGAGATCATCCAGTTCACGCAAACGGGCAGTCAAAACCTGGGACTGTATGCTGTCGCCGATGGCATGGGCGGCGCGTCCGCCGGTGAACTTGCCAGCCGCCTCGCCACCGAATCGCTTGCGCGCGTCGTCACCGAAAAAATTCTGACACCATACTTTGCGAAAGGACCAGGCGAGCCGGATTACGGCAAATTGCTCGTCGCCGCGGCGGAGCAAGCCAACACCGATGTGTTCGCCGAGCGCCAACGCTTGAACAACAACATGGGAACCACGCTCGTCGCCGCGTTGCTTGTCGGCACTCAAGCGTACATTGTCAATGTCGGCGACAGCCGCGCGTATCTCGTTGCGCCGGACCAGATCAAAAAGATCAGCAAGGATCATTCGCTCGTGCAAACCTTTCTCGATCGCGGCGATATTACCGAAGCCCAGGTGCGCACGCATCCGCAACGCAATTTCATTTTGCGGAACGTCGGCGACAAGCCCAAGGTGCAGGTGGACTTGTTCCAAGAAACCGTCCTGCCGGGACAATCGCTCTTGCTGTGCTGTGACGGCATGTGGGAACTGGTGCCAGACGACGACACCTTGCGCCAAATCATTTACTCGTCCGCATCACCACAAGATGCCGTGCGTAAATTGATTGACACTGCGAATAAAAACGGCGGCGATGACAATATCACGTGCGTCCTCGTCCGTGTTGAAAACGCGAAAGGAACCGCCAAATGATTTGCGCCAATTGCGGGACTGAAAATCGCGACGCGGCAAAATTTTGCCGACGGTGCGCACTACCGCTAACGCGCCCGGAATTGATCGCGGACACTAGCGACATTCGGATCGCATTGCCGCCGCAAGCCAGGCGGCAAGCGCGGCAGTCGAACAGCGCGTCCAAGACGCAACGCCGGTTGCGCCAGCCGAAACACCAGCGCCGCCGATCAGCGAAATCGTTGCCCCCGCTCAAGCGCCTGCTCAAGCGCCTGCTCAAGCGACTGCCGAAGCGACTGCTCAAGCGACTGCAGAAACAACTGCCGCGCCGATCAACGAACCGACCACGCCAGCCGTCATGCCGCTCGTCGCCGGGATCAAACTGGAAGGCCGCTATACGATCATGGAAACACTCAGCGCCGGCGCGGATAAAACGATCTATCGCGCGCGCGATGAATGGCGTTGCCCTGATCCCACCTGCGGTGCGGAAAATCCAAACGGCGAAATCTACTGTCAAAATTGCGGGCGCGAACTGAACGAGCATCCCACCTGCTTGCTCGAAGAAACCGTCGCGCCAGAAGACCAAACGAGCATTGCGCCGCCCGCCTTTACGAGCGGACATCGGCTGTATACGATCCAGGTTGAAACGCCCGCGCAAGCCGTCGCGCCGAAACCGTTTCCGCATGGCGTCCGCTTGAACTATGCCGCGCGGTCGGACGTGGGCTTGGTGCGCGGCACGGATGGCGGCACGGATGAAGACAGCGTGTTTGCGCTCGCGCTCACGGCGATCTATGAATCCATCGCGCAACCAACCATCGGCATATTTTTTGTCGCCGATGGCATTGGCGGCGCGGACTCGGGCGAAGTGGCGAGCAAGCTGTGCGCGCAAACACTCGTGCCGGATTTATTCGCGCGCATCGTCACGCCGATTTTTGGCGGGACCGCGCTGGACGATCTGACGGTGCGCGGCTTGCTTGAAGACGCGATCCAAAAAACGAACGCGGTGATTTTGGAAACGGCGCAAGCCAAAGGCAACGATATGGGCACGACGTTGACGCTGGCACTCGTCATTAACACGCAAGCGTATATTGCCAGCGTTGGCGACAGCCGCACCTACTGGTTCAGCGACGGCAAACTGAAACCGCTGACGCGCGATCATTCGCTTGTGGCAAAACTCGTCGAGCAAGAAATTATCCAGCCGCACGAAATTTACACGCATCCGCAACGCAACATGATCTTTCGCAGTCTCGGCGCGAAACCCGAACTCGACGTGGATATTTTTCCGCGCGATGGCGGCGCGTTTGAACTGAAACCGGGCATGCGGTTCTTGTTGTGTTGCGACGGTTTGTGGGAAATGGTGCATGACGACGAATTGGAAGAGGCTTTTTTGCGCGAAACCAACCCGCAAACTTTGGGCGATCAATTGATCGCGCGCGCCAATCACGCGGGCGGCGAAGACAATATCAGCCTCGTCATTGTGAATATCGAACCCTAACACGTAAACCGCGTATGCTAGAACAGCCGCGAAAAAACTCTTTCATTCGCAGACTGAACTCGAATTAGAAAGGATGTCAACCATGCCCTGCCCACGTTGTAATTACGAGAATCCTGCTGGAGTGCGTTTTTGTGCGAACTGTGGCAGTGCGCTCGGCGATGAATCGCCAGCGCCGCAACCAACGCCCCAGCAACCAGCGCCGTATCCGCAACCACCAACCCCGTACCCGCCAACGGTGTCGCCAAACAAAATGATGCCTCCAACGCCCTCTGCGTCTACGTATCGCCCGCTCAAGGATCGCTCGGTCGCGTACATCCTCGAAATTTTGCCCGGTCTATTTGGCATCATGGGCATTGGCTGGCTCTACTCTGGCAACACCGGCGCTGGCATTGCCTGGCTCGTCGGTGTATTGATGTGGGATTTCTTTGCGATCATCATTGATATTGTCACGGTAGGGTTTGGCTGTTTTTGCAGTGTCCCCGTCAATATCATCTTGATCGCGGTTTCGACAATCCTGTTGAGTAGCTATGTCAAGGGTCACCCGGAACTGTTTGGATAAATAACTCACCTTACGCACTGTCATTCTGAGCGAAGCGAAGAATCTCTCCTAGTGGGCTTGGAAGACCCTTCGCTCCGCTCAGGGTGCCAAGCACACATGCGTAACATCAGTAAATCAATTTTTCCGAGGCGCGCTTTAACCACAACATTCCAGTCAGACATCAAACGATTTTTTCCCGATCAGCATGCGGTGCTGGTCAAGCATAAAAAAATCTAGTCCAATTGAGGAGGAAGCCATGTCCGAACAACCGAACGCCAAGCCCGCCAACAACATCGTCAAGGTGATCTTGACCATTGTTGTTGCACTCGTCGTCGTGTGCATTGTCTTGCCGATCTGTGTGATCGCGGTGCTCGCCTTGATGGGTCCCAACATCGCCAACATCTTTTCCAAAGTCACGAGCGGTATGACGGGGACGTTCTACTAGATCATCGCAGAGACCTGACCGGTGTTGCACATCGGTCAGGTCGCGGCCAACCAGGAGCATGCATGTCACTCGCAGTCGGTCAGATTAACGAATCTAAACAATCCGCACAAAGCCAAACCGACAGCCTAGTACGATATTTGGCAGCCAAGTTCATGGAATGAGTTAATACAATAAAGGAGCAAAATACCTATTTGATCATATCAATGCAAATCCTATCAATTGAAAAAATGCAAGTCAAGAAAAATAGTTTGGGCTTGTCAAGCATGCAGATGGAATTAATCGAACAATCAGATCATCAAAAATTATTTCAAACTTTGTCCACGGGATAACAAAAAGACAACTCACCTATTGTCAAGGCGGTAGTTAATGTTAGATTACGGAATTTCCCTACAAGCAGAAAATCTTTTCCGATGGGAGGCAAACATGTTACAACCAAATACAATTTTGCAAAACCGCTATGAGATCGTTCGCCAACTTGGCGCCGGAGGAATGGGCGCAGTCTACCTCGCCAACGATATACGTTTAGGCAATCGACAAATAGTTGTCAAAGAAAACCAAGGTGGAGATTTGCATCAATTCCAAATGGAAGCCAATATCCTTGCCTCCTTGAGTCACCCGAGTTTGCCACGCGTCACCGATCATTTTTCCGAAGGTCAAGCTCAATACCTAGTAATGGATTTCATCGAAGGTCAAAACTTGGCAACGTTAATCGAGCAACAAGGAAGTCTGAATGAGACCGATGCCTTGAAATGGATGAAACAAATTTTCAACGCGGTTGAATACCTTCATAATCAGCACATCATTCATCGCGATGTTAAACCGCAAAATATCATCATCACCTCCAGACACCAAGTTATGCTTGTGGATTTCGGAATCGCCAAAGATATGCGACTTGGAAAGAATACTACTTCGGGCGCACGTGGAGTTGGTTCGCCGGGTTTTGCCCCACTTGAACAATACTCTGGCGGCACCGACGAGCGATCCGATATATATGCGCTTGGCGCAACACTCTATTATTTACTTACGGGAAAAGATCTGCCAGATGCCCCTACACGTGCAACACGAACAGCAAATCTGAATGACACAGATTCTGCATTTTCACATATTTCGCCAATTATTTCTGCGGCTATCAAAAAAGCTATTGCACTTGCCCCAAACGATCGGTTTCAATCTGTTAGCGCATTCCGAGATGCATTAACACAAACACCCACAACAATCCAACTTGTAGATCGGGACACGCCAAC
>JBBIUF010000137.1:0-6879 GCA_037440365.1 Chloroflexota bacterium | reverse complement strand
TCTTTGCCATCTCCATCCTGATTTTCCCCGGCGTCATTGCGGGCTATTTCACGGTTTCGAGTAATTCGGTGGTCGCCGGAATTGCCACAACGATTGTGAGTTGGTTCAATCAGAGTAGCCCGGTTTATTGGATTGTCTATTTTTTGATGGTCATCGGGTTCACCTATTTTTACACGGACGTTATTTTCCGCCAGCAGAATTTACCGGAGATGTTACAACAACAGGGCGGCTTTATTCCGGGGATTCGTCCCGGCAAAAAGACCGAAGATTATTTGAATGGCGTCTTGCGCCGCATCACGTTTGTTGGCGCATTGTTCCTGGGGATTGTTGCCATCCTGCCGTTTTTGGTGCGTGACGTGACCGAGACGAATACGCTCATCATCACGAGCACGGGCTTGCTGATTGTGGTGGGTGTCGTGTTGGACACGATGAAGCAATTGCAAGCGCAGTTGTTGATGCGGCATTACGAAGGGTTTATCAAATAGCGAATTGCGAATGACGAATGACGAATTGTGAGCGCGTTTTTTCGCAATTCAACAGTTCCTCAATGGAGAGGTAGCAATGCGCAACCCGCATTACATTATCTTGCTTGGCGCGCCGGGCGCGGGTAAAGGCACGCAAGCCAAGATTCTGAATGAACGATTCCAGCTAGCGCACGTTGCGAGCGGCGATCTCTTTCGCGAGAACATTTCCAAACAAACACCGCTGGGCGCACTCGCCCAGTCATACATGGACAAGGGCGAGCTAGTGCCAGACGACGTGACGATTCGGATGGTGATGGATCGCATTGCGCGGCCGGATTGCGCGGCGGGTGTTGTATTCGATGGCTTTCCGCGCACGCAGGCACAAGCTAGCGCGCTCGATCGTGCGCTGGCAAACGAAAACAAAAAAATCGGCGCGGCACTGTTTGTGGATGTTCACGACGACGTGTTGATCAATCGCCTCGCCGCGCGTCGAATTTGCTCAAAATGCGGTAGTGTATATAATCTACTGACCAACCCGCCGCGAGTAGCAGATCATTGCGACAAGGATCAAGGTGCGCTAGAACAGCGTAACGACGACAAGCCGGAAACGGTGCGCCGCCGCTTGGAAGTCTATCGCAGTCAAACTGCTCCGTTGATAGAGTATTATCGCGCGGCGGGCTTGTTACGCGAGATGAACGGCGACCAAAGTATTGAACAAGTGACCGTGCAAATTGTTCAACTCGTGCAAGGGCTATAAGCCAAAGGTACTTGAGTGATCGTTATTAAATCGCAGAACGAAATTGCGACGTTGCGCGAAGCAGGGCGCATTGTGGCAGAAGTGCTGGGTGTCTTGCGCGAACGAACCAAGCCTGGTATCACGACGCTGGAATTGGATCAGATCGCCTACGGCATTATTACCAAACATAAAGCGACCCCATCCTTCAAGGGTTATCATGGTTTTCCGGCTTCCATTTGCGCATCGGTGAATGAACAAGTGGTACACGGGATTCCGAGCAACAAGGTGATCTTGAAAGAGGGCGATATTATTTCGCTGGACGTTGGCGCAACCTTCAAAGGCTTTGTGGGCGACGCCGCGATTACGGTGGGCGTCGGCAAGGTGTCTGATGCCGCGCAACGTTTGATGGAGACGACGCAAGCTTCTTTGATGCAAGCCATTGAGCAAGTGCGCGTGGGGAATCATCTCGAAGATATATCCGGTGCAGTGCAAGATTATGCCGAAGCGCGCGGTTATTCAGTGGTGCGCCAATACGTAGGGCACGGGGTCGGACGGGCGATGCACGAAGACCCGCAGATTCCAAATTATCGGCAAGGCAAGCGTGGCCCATTGCTCAAACCCGGCATGACCCTTGCCATCGAGCCCATGGTCAACGAAGGGGTGTGGGAAACGCGAACCTTGCGTGACAAATGGACGGTGGTCACCAAGGATGGCAAACTTTCGGCGCACTTTGAACATAGTGTTGCGGTGACCGAAGGCGAGCCGCAGATATTGACTTTATTGTGATTCAGGTTGGACAAGGCGGAGGACGAAATGAAAGTTAGACCTTCTGTAAAACCACGTTGTGAAAAATGCAAAATTGTGCGCCGTAAAGGGATTGTGCGCGTGATCTGTGAGAATCCGAAACACAAGCAGAAGCAAGGATAAACTTCTGGGGCTTGGTTTGGAACCCGGTTCTGGATTTTGGAGGATGTATGGCTCGTATTGCAGGTGTTGACCTACCGCGACAAAAACGTGTTGATATTGCACTCCGTTACCTGTATGGCATTGGCCCACGCCGCGCCGATGAGGTGCTGGAGAAGGCGCAGGTCAACCCAGCGATTCGCGTGAAAGACTTGTCTGAAGCCGAAGTGTCACGGATTCGCGTGATCGTTGATCGCGATTACAAAGTTGAAGGCGATCTGCGCCGCGAAGTTTCGATGAACATCAAGCGCATGCAAGAAATTGGCTCATACCGTGGCTTGCGCCACCGCCGCGCCTTGCCGGTGCGTGGACAGCGCACCAAGACCAACGCGCGCACCAAACGCGGCACGCGCAAGACCGTTGCCGGTCGCAAACGTAGCAAGGCGAAGAAGTAATCTAGTTGCCGTGTGCCTAGTTCAAGCGTTGCGCCAAAGACCAACGCTTGCTAGACACGCGAGGCGGCTATTCTGGAGGATAAATGGCGGAAGAGCAAAAGACAACCAGCGCGGCGCCAAGCGGTGCCGCCAAGCGCCCTGTGCGGCGCGGTGGCAAAAAGGAACGCAAAGCCGTTCCTTTCGCCCACGTTCACATTCAAGCGACGTTCAACAACACCATCGTCACGTTTACTGATCCCCAAGGCAACACGATTGTGTGGGGAAGCGCGGGGGGCAGTGGCTTTAAGGGTTCGCGCAAAAGCACCCCGTATGCCGCACAGATCGCCGCGCAAAACACGGCGCGCTCGGCGATGGATATGGGCGTCCGCGAAGTTGAAGTGCAACTGCAAGGACCAGGACCTGGGCGCGAGTCAGCAATTCGCGCGTTGGGACAAGCTGGTTTGCGCGTGCGCTCGATTACGGATGTGACCCCGATTCCGCACAATGGTTGTCGCCCGCCCAAGAAGCGGCGCGTTTAACAGGAGGACGAATGGGACGATATATTGGTTCCGCGTGCGCGCAATGCCGCCGCGAAGGTGTCAAGTTGTTTTTGAAAGGCGATCGTTGCATTTCGCCGAAATGCGCGATTGAAAAACGCAACTATCCGCCTGGACCGCATGGTCAGAGTGGCTCATTCCGCCGCAAGATCAGCGACTATGCCACGCAGTTGCGCGAGAAACAAAAAGCGCGCCGCATTTACGGCGTGTTCGAGCGCCAGTTCCGCGGCTATTTCCACGAAGCGACCAAGACAAGCGGAGTTACGGGTGCGGCGTTGTTGCAAACACTCGAACGTCGTTTTGACAACGTCGTGTATCGCCTCGGTTTTGCGGCGAGCCGCAAGCAAGCGCGTCAATTGGTCTTGCATGGCCACTTGACGGTGAGCGGCAAACACATCAACGTGCCGTCGTACTTGGTCAAACCGGGCGACGTGATCGCGGTCACTGAAACGGCGCGCCAGAGTTCCTTTTTCCAAGCCATGGCCAAAGACCTCGCGCACCGATCGGTGCCAGAGTGGATGACGCTGGATGGGGCAAATTTTAGCGGGAGTATCTTGAACTTGCCCTCGCGTCAACAAATCGAAATGCCGTTGAAAGAACAATTGATTGTCGAGTATTACAGCCGGTAACGATTAGTGACACGTTGATTGGTTGAAGCGTTGCCGAATTGGGTCACTTGATTCGGTAACGCGCAAAACGAATCGCGAGCAAACTAACCATTGCCAGGAGGGTGTGCGTTGGAGACGGTTCTGCCTAAAATTGAAGCGGAAGCTACGTCCAAAAGCTACGGCAAATTTGTCATTGGTCCTTTGGAAAGCGGTTATGGCGTCACGCTCGGGAATGCCTTGCGGCGCGTCTTGCTGGCTTCGCTCCCGGGCGCGGCGGCAACCTCGATCAAAGTCGAAGGCATTCATCACGAATTCACGCCGATTCCGCATACTAAAGAAGACATGACGCAATTGATCTTGAATACCAAGCAATTGCGGTTCAAACTGCACGATACCGATCAAGCCGTGCGTTTGCATCTTGAAGCGCGCGGACGCGGCAACGTCACGGCGGGCGACATTCAATTGCCAGCCCAGGTTGAGATCATCAATCCCGATCAACACTTGCTCACGCTCGACTCTGACGATGCCGTGATCGAAATGGATATGACCGTTGGACGCGGTAAAGGGTATTCGCCTGCGGAAGAACGCGGCAAATTGCCGATTGACGAGATTCCGATTGACGCTGTGTTTAGCCCGGTCAAGAAATCCAATTTTCGCGTCGAATCAGCGCGCGTTGGACAAATGACCAACTTTGACAATTTGCTGATCGAAGTGTGGACAGACGGTTCGATTTCGCCGCGCGAAGCGTTGACCGAAGCCGGGAAGATTCTCGTGCGCCATTTTAGTCTGGTCGCCGGATTTGCGGGCGAAGCGGAAGTGGAGCCGGTGGTGGAATCGCAAATTCCCAGCCGCGTCTATGATACGCCGATTGAAGAATTGGAACTTTCGGTTCGCGCGTACAACTGTCTCAAACGCGCCAGCATCACCAAGGTTGGTGAAGTGTTGGAGCGGTTGCAAAAAGGCAAGGACGAAATTCTTGCCATCCGTAACTTTGGACAAAAATCTCTCGACGAATTGATGGAACGCTTGCAAGCCAAGGGTTATCTGGACACCATTCAACCGGCGGCGGATGTGTTCGCGCCAGCGGAAGGTGACGTAGATACCGATGAGTCGAGCGAAGGGGAAGAATAGGACATGCGACACCGTATAGCCGGGCGTCAACTCGGGCGCGATACCAGCGCTCGCCGCGCGCTCTTTCGAAATTTGATTACGGAATTGCTCCGCCACGAACGCATCGAAACAACCGAAGCGAAAGCCAAAGCGATGCGTGCCGACGCGGAAAAAATGATCACGCTGGGTAAACTTGGCACGATTCATGCGCGCCGCCTTGCCTCGGAAACGATCTTGGATCCCGATGTAACCAAGAAATTATTCGAGACGCTCGGACCGCGCTATAAAGAACGCAAGGGCGGCTACACGCGCTTGCTCAAAGTGGGCCCGCGCCACGGCGATGCCGCGTCTATCGTCATCATGGAATTGGTTGATCGCGAAGTTGCCTAGTTGAAACGTGGCTATGCGCCGTCTCTTTGCAATTGTTGAATATGACGGGACAGAATTTGTCGGATTTCAAGCTCAAGCAGACAAGCGCACGGTGCAAGGCGAATTCGAGCGCGCGTTGGGTCAGATCACCGGACAAGCGCTTCGAGTCACCGGTGCGGGACGAACGGATACGGGCGTGCATGCCAGCGGGCAGGGTATTCATTTCGATACGACCTGGCAACGCGAGCCGGAAATTTTACAACGCGCGTTGAACGCTTTTTTACCAAACGATATTTCGGTGCGCTGGATTGCGCAAGTGTCCGCCGATTTTTCGGCGCGTTATAACGCGCAGAGCCGCACCTATCGGTACACCATCCTGAACCAGCCCATGCGCTCTGCGCTAGCCCAACGTTTTGCGTTGCATGTGCCTGAGCCGTTGGACGTTGAGGCGATGCAAATCGCCGCCGCGCGTTTAATCGGCACGCGTGATTTTGGCGCGTTTGGCACGCCGCCGCGCGGTGGCACCAATACCGTGCGCGCGATGCATCGGGCGCAGGTTGCCCACGCGGGCGAGTATGTGTGGATCGAGTTTGAAGCGAATGCGTTTTTATATCGCATGGTGCGGCGGCTCGTCGGAACGTTATTGCTGGTCGGCAAAGGCAAGTTAAGTGTTGCCGATTTCGAACAGGTGATTGCCAAACAACGGCGGGGTGGTAAATCTGCGCCGCCGCATGGATTGTGTTTGATCGCCGTCAAATATGCAGAGTTTGCTTAGTTGGAGCGAAGGATGAAAACTTTTAACACCAAACCCGAGGACATTAAACGGGACTGGTATGTTGTAGACGCCGAAGGGAAAACTCTCGGCAGACTTGCCGCCGGGATCACCCGGATTCTAAAAGGCAAGCACAAACCCATCTACACGCCGCATTTGGATTGTGGCGATTACGTAGTCGTGGTGAATGCGGGTAAAATCCGTGTGACTGGCAAAAAGCTGGATGTTAAATTTTATTTCACGCACTCGGGCTATCCGGGCGGCATGAAAAAAACCATCCTGCGCGATCAATTGGAGAAACATCCCGACCGCGTGCTGAAAGCGGCCGTTTGGGGCATGATGCCCAAGGGACGCCTGGGTCGCGTGATATACAAAAAATTAAAAGTGTATGCGCGTCCTGATCACCCCCATGCGGCGCACAAGCCCACAGTCTTGGAGGTCAAGTAATGGCAACTGGAAAATACTATGAAGGCGTGGGTCGCCGCAAGTCTGCTACTGCGCGGGTGCGTTTGTTCGCTGGCAGTGGCGCATTCACCGTCAACGAAAAACCCATGACTGAATACTTTCCTGTTTCGGGTTTGCAGACCCAGGCGTTGAGCCCGCTCAAGGTGACTGCAAACGAGCAACGGTTCACGATCACCGTGCTGGTTAAAGGCGGCGGACCCGTCGGTCAATCCGATGCCGTGTCGTTGGGTTTGGCGCGCGCGTTGCTTGCGGCAGATGAAGCATTCAAAAGCCCGCTCCGCAAAGCTGGTTTGCTGACGCGCGATCCGCGCGAAAAAGAGCGCAAGAAACCAGGACTGAAGAAAGCCCGCAAGGCGAAGCAATACACCAAGCGCTAGATCGTTCGCGGCACGTTTGCGAATGAGCGAAGCGTGAGACAAACTCAAACTAGAAATACAAACGGACGAGGAGTGGCGTTGTAT
>JBBIUF010000136.1:0-6998 GCA_037440365.1 Chloroflexota bacterium | reverse complement strand
CGTATTGCGCGGGGTAGCTCGTAGGGGGCGCGCATCGCCGACCGCCCGCCGCGCAAGTAAGCCCCCGTCTAGTAATACGGGGGTGCAAAATACATAGGTGGTCACAAGGTTCGGCAGATGATGGTTTGCCGAATTTTTATTTCAAGTCAGACCGCATAGCCTCCGTAAAGTGGTTACAGGATACAGGTTAGGGGTAGGGTGAAGAGCGTAGCTTCTCGACCCTTGACTTTGAGAATGTCCAAGCGGAAACGCTTGATGCGGGGGCGGGAGCGTTTTTTTCCGCCCGCCGCATTTTTTTTGCTTGGACTAGAGCCTCGAAGTCAAGGGCTTCACCCTACCCCGTAAGCCAATAGTGGTTAGAATAAGCATGTCTGCAAACTTATATTTCACGAACCTCCGGGTGCGGGGGGCAAGCCATTTACGCTTGATTTTCCGTGATCCCCGCACTCAACGGTGCGGGAAACCAAACGGGGTTTTCCGCACCCTAACCCATCCCTACGGCCCATTGTTCATTTCCGTCTCCTCTTTTCTATGATGCTCATTGCGCTCAAACGGTCGTACTCTACAACTTGATATTATCTAACGGACTCTTGATCTTTTGCATTCCGCGCTCCGTCACATGCGTATACCGCTCCGTCGTCTCAATGCTGTTATGCCCCATCAATTCCTGAATGTAGCGAATATCCACGCCGTCTTCCATCATGTGCGTCGCAAAGGAATGACGCAACGTATGAAACGTCGCTGGCTTTAATATCCCCGCCTTTTTTCTGGCGTCCTTGAACACCTCTTGTGCCGCGCGTTCCGACAAATGATCGCCCGGCTGATCGCCTGCAAATAACCAATCCTTCGGCTTAAACGCCAAAAAATATTCGCGCAACACGCCCAACGCCGTCTCCGATAACAACACATCCCGATCCTTCGCGCCCTTGCTCTGCGTGATCCGTATTTGCATCCGCTTGGAATCAATGTCGCTGACTTTTAATCGCACCACTTCACCCACGCGCAACCCTGCTGAATACGCGGTAATCAATAATGCGCGATGCTTCAAATATGTCGTCACCTTGAACAACTTGATCACCTCTTCTCGACTCAACACCTGCGGGAGTTGCTCGGGGCGTTTTACGCGCGGCAAATCGCTTACCTTCGCGCCTTGCTTTAACGTCGTGTCATACAAAAATACAATCGCCGCGCGCGCCCCGCGGCAATACGCCGCCGATACGCGCCCGCTGGAAGCCAGTTCCACCAGATACGCGCGAATCTGCTCGCGCGTCGCTTGCTCCGGCTGAATTTGTTTTGTCTTCAACCAATCGAAAAAATTCCGCAGATGTTGCCCATACGATTTGCGCGTCCCGTATGCCATCCCACGCAAAACCAATTCATCGTCCACCTGTTTGATAAACGGATGCGGCGGATTTAACGTCAACGGTTTATCGCGCCCCGGTTTGTACCGCCCCCTCTCCTTGCCAGGGAGCGGCGATGGCGCATCAATAGCGCGACGCTTGGCGTCGCTTGATGGTTGCGCCATCGGGTGAGGGTCCCTGGGTTTCACCGTGATCAAATTCGGCGGCGCGCTCGGCGCGGCAACCAACTCGGCAAGCACCTGACGCGCGCGCGGCGTATCTGGCACGCGCCACTGCTTGCGGTCGGGATTCCAGCGCGATCCTGGGATCGTCTTGAGACACGCCAGGTCGGCATCCGCAAACCGCGTCAACGTGACCCACAACGCGCTATCCAGACCCGGCTCAATTATCAGCGTTGCCATGAAACATCGTCCCTATTTCAATAATGTAATCCCGGCGCGAATCTTGCGGCTTGGCTTCAAAACAAAACACCCGCCGCCGATGCCAACCACGCACCAGCGGACAGGTGTTTGAAAATTAAATGGGACGCGCGGGCGAACAATCACGATCAACCTCCACGGCGAGGATGATGCCAATGTGCTTTAATTGCCCGGGTCAAAAAAAAAGTGTTACGCCAAGATTATAGCGTGATTGTTCTCATGATGCAAATATTGGGCTTTGATTTTGGCGCGTTCAATTCTAGTTCATTTGGTTTCTGCATACTCGTGCAAAAATTCTGGGCAGAAATCAAAGCCATTTGCCCAAGCAATACCGCCGCCATCTTCAAGCATGACTTGTTGGAAAAATGCCCAATCATTTAACGCCGCCGAAACTCCACCACGAATGAATGGGCGCAGATCAATTTGTTTTTCCAACCCATCGGCAAATTGAACGTGTACAGAAAAATCTGGTAATGCTTTAACTGAAATTACGCGATGCATACGTTAATCCTAAATCAGCGGGTCAATGGGCGTCAAATCTTTTTGCTGACGCGCGCGCTCCCAATCTTGGTGTAACTCGGCGCGGTGCAAACTTGCCCATTCCGCCACCAATCCAAAAACCCGGCTTGGTATTTCACCCTTCAGTATTTCAAGTGTGTCAACGGCGATTTCTGCGCCATGTTCCCCATACTGCGCATGAAAATGGGGTGGCGTGTGATCGTTGTAATACATTCGGATCACGATTCCCAAAAAGCGACTGATTTCCGGCATCTTTTCCTCATCTTTATTCTAACCTCAATGTCAAACATCGCCAAGCGATCAGCGTCCACGCAAGCGCACCAACAAGAGTAACGCGCCCGCGCCCAACACGCCGAGCGCGATCAATTTGTACACGCCGCTCGGCAGAACCAACGCCAGCGCGCCAAACGTCGCGGTGAAACCGTAATAGAGTAACACGATCGCGCGTTGCGAAAATCCCTGGTCGAGCAAGCGATGATGCAAATGTCCGCGATCCGATGTGAACGGCGATTTGCCCGCGCGCACGCGATTGATGATTTGCCACGCCACATCAAGAATCGGAATGCCGAGGACGAGGAGCGCGCTCGCCACCTTTGCCCCGCCGATGATGGACAGCACGCCGAGCGCGAAACCCAGGACGTTTGCGCCCGCGCTCCCCATGAAAATTTTTGCGGGATGAAAATTAAAAAATAGGAAACCCAAGCCACTGCCGACGAGCGCAAGCATCAGCAATGCCAGCGAATCTTGGTTGAGCCGGTACGTGTGGATGAACAGTACCGCGCCAGAAATTACGACGACGCCTGCCGCCAGTCCATCAATGCCGTCAATCCAGTTGATCGTGTTCATCATGCCGACGAGCCAGAACAAGGTGAACAACACGCCGAACCATTCTTGAAAGGGCAACGCGCCGCCAAAGGGATTGGGGATTTCGCGAATCAGCACGCCGGACGCCACCGCAATGCCTGCCGCGATCAATTGCGCGGCGAGTTGCGGGATCGCGCCAAGCTCGCGGTGATCGTCATAGGCGCCGACGCTAAAGACCACGCAACCGCCCAGAAACAAACCGAGCAAGCGCGTCAACTCGTTCGGGTCACTGCGCGGATACCAAAGCGTCACGCCGATCGCGGCAAAGAATGCAATCAAGAGCGACAGCCCGCCGAACTTGGGCATGGGTTTCTGATGAATATGGCGCGTGCGTGGCAAATCCACCGCGCCCGTGCGAAGCGCAAGGCGCGCGGCAAGCGGCGTGAGGATGAGCGCAATGAGCAAGCCAGTGGCAAAGACAAGTAGAAAAATCATTTCAAAATCGCTTGCTATTCTATCCCGAAATCGGACAATTGCCTAATTGATTAAACCGGACTATAATTGAAATTGAAACTATGCAAAACGATAATTACTGGGACGACGAACTGCCGTCACAAGCATCGCGCGCGCCCAACCGATTTTGGCTCACGCTGTTTTTATTTGTCGCGCTCCTCGCGTGCGTCGGCGGCGCATTGCTCGTGCCAAGCGGCTTGGGCTTGTTTGTCGGCTACCAGGAATTGCAAACGCAAAACCACGAAGCCGCGATCACGCATTTTAATCGCGGCTTGGGCTATCTCGCGGAAGAGTATCCCGAATTGGCGCGCACCGAATTTGAAATTGCGGTGCGTTACGATAATACCTTTGAGCCAGCGCAACAAAAATTACGCGAACTGCAAGGCGTGGTCGCGGGCGCCGGCACACCGGTCGCGCAAGATGATCGCGTCGCGGCGGCCTTGTTCGACGAAGCGCAAGGTTTGGTGACGCAGAAACAATGGAGCGATGCGATCACGCGGCTCGAACAATTACGCACGCTCAAGTCGGATTATCGTAAAGCCCAAGTCAGCGATCTGTTGTTTCAGGCGTATGTCGGCGGCGGCAAAGCGGCGGTTGCCTCGGGACAGATCGAGCTGGCGCGCGAGCGTTTTGAAAGCGCGTTGACTCTGCGGGCGGGCGATGCTGACGCGCTCAAGCAACGCGATCTCGCGGTCTTGTATCTCGATGGTCAACAAGCGGTCGGCTATAACTGGCAGACCGCGATCCAAAAATTTTCCGCGTTGTATCAGCAAGACCCCAACTATGACGATATAAAAAAACGCTTGTTCGATGCGTATGTGCAGTACGGCGATTTATCGGCAAAGCAAAATGCGTCCTGCCTTGCCGCGCGCGAATATGATGGCGCGCTGGCATTGCTCAACGATCCGGCGGTCACGCAGAAACGCGCGCAAGTGATGACGCTGTGCAAGCAAGTGGTCGGCGCCACGCCGACAGCGGTCAGTGTAACGGGGAACGAAAGTTATACGTGGCGGGTGTATGCAATTGATAAACCGTGCGGCGGCATTGGCGATGTGAGCGGCGTGGTGAACGACGCGCTCGGTCGCCCATTAGCCAATGTGACTGTGGGGTATTATGCCGATGGCGTGTTGTTGACAACCAAGCGCACGGATGCCAAAGGGCAATATCAACTGGTCTGGGGCAAGGACGCCGGTTTGTTTCATCTCGTTATTCTTGGTGCGGATGGCAAAACGCCCGTGAGTCTTCAAGTGGATGTGACGTACCCCGGTGGCAATGTATTGGGTTGTCATATCGGCGTGGATTGGCAGAGAGCGCAGTGAAAGTGATGCGAACGTGACACGGTTCGCTCGCTTTCGAGGTGACACATGAACAAGGTCTCGCGCGTACTGGCACTCGCTTTGATCATGATCGCGTTGGCGTTGCCAACTCTGGCGCGCGCGCAAAGCGGCGCGCATGTGGATGTGCTAACCGTGAACGGCGCAATTGATACGTGGATCGAAGGATATGTCAATCGCGGAATCAGCGCGGCGGAACAAGACGGCGCGCAAGCCGCGATCATTATTCTCGATACACCCGGCGGCGCGCTTGGCGCGATGCAAAATATCACGAACCGCATGTTAAACGCGCGCGTGCCGGTGGTGGTGTTTGTCTCGCCCAAAGGCGCCTGGGCCGGTTCGGCTGGCACCTTTATTACGCTCGCGGGCAATATCGCGGCAATGGCGCCCGGCACGACCATTGGCGCGGCGCATCCGGTTGATGCGAGCGGACAAAATATCTCCAGCGACGAGCGCGACAAGATTACGAACTTTTCGGTTGGCGTGATCAAGAATATCGCGCAAATGCGCGGGCGCAACGCCGATTGGGCGGCGAACGCGGTCAAGGATAGCATCGCCGCGACGGCGCAAGAAGCGTACGATCAAAAAGTGATCGATCTGCTTGCCAACGATCTCAACGATCTGATGAACCAGATGGATGGCAAAACCGTCAAGACAGCGGCAGGCGATATTGTTTTGCACACGCAACGCGCCGGCATCGAATACCTCGATCTCAATCTCCCCGAACTATTTTTGCACACGCTGGTTGATCCCAACCTGGCGCTCATCCTGCTCCAAATTGGTTTGCTCGCGATTGCAGTCGAACTTTACAATCCTGGCGCAACCATTCCGGCGATCACGGGCGGCATTTGTTTGGTGTTGGCGTTTGTCGCGCTCGGCAATTTGCCAGTGAATTGGGGCGGCGTCATTTTGATTATTTTGTCGGTCATTGTATTTTTCGTGGATGTGAAAATCAACAGCGTGGTCTTAACCGGCGGCGGATTCATCATGTTTATTCTTGGCGCGCTCTTGCTCTTTGCGCCGATCACGCCGCGCGCGCCAATGATGCCCGACGTATCGGTTTCGCCGTGGGTGGTGCTGGGCTTGGGCGGCGCAATGGCGGCGTTCTTCTTGTTCATTCTTGGCGCGGCAGTACGCGGACGCCAGTTTCCGGTGATGACCGGCATGGAAGCGCTGGCGGGCGCAAGCGGCATCGCCGCATCCGATCTGACGCCGACGGGCACGGTGCGTGTTAAAGGCGAAGAGTGGACGGCGGAAGCGGCGGAAGGTTCGATCAAACAAGGCGATGCGGTGCTCGTCAGACAAGTCAATGGCTTGCGGCTCAAGGTGGTCAAGAAATAAACTCTTGCCCAATACCCGAAACTAGCCACGAATATCGCAAATCACAGCACACCATGAATGCAAGTTTGTGCGATGCGTAGAAAAATAAATCAAACGGCTGGACGATGCGGGTGGCTTGTCCATTCGTGAATTATTCCAAGGAGGATGGCGTATGAGTACTTCAACGTTGACGTTGCTCTCGTGCGTAGGGTTCTTTTTCGTCCTGTTCATCGTCGTCATTTTGGCGATGGCGGTCAAGATTGTCCGCGAGTATCAGCGGTTGGTGGTGTTCCGCTTGGGCAAGTGCGTGGGGCAACGCGGTCCCGGCTTGGTGCTGTTGTGGCCCTTTATCGAAAACGCGACCAAAGTGGACTTGCGCGAAAACTTTTTAGAAGTGCCGCATCAAACCACAATCACGAAAGACAATGCCGGGATTTCGGTTGACTTTTTGATCTATTGGAAAGTAGTTGATCCGGTGGCAAGTGTGATCCAGGTAGGCAACTTTGCGGGCGCATCGCAAGGCATCGCGACAACAACGCTCCGCGCGGTCATCGGCGATATTATGCTCGATGATGTGCTGGCGCAACGCGAACACATTAACACGGTTCTGCGCACGAAACTAGACGAAGTGACGGAACGCTGGGGCAACAAAGTCACCGCCGTCGAAATCCGCGAAATTTTGCCGCCGCGCGAAATTCAAGAAGCGATGACGCGCCAGATGTCGGCGG
>JBBIUF010000135.1:0-7043 GCA_037440365.1 Chloroflexota bacterium | reverse complement strand
CTGGCTTTGGTGGCGTTGGCGGCAATGGTTTGGGTGGCGCAGGCGGCAATACTGGCGCTGGTTTGGGTGGCGCTGGCTTGGGTGCTGCTTGTTTTTGTGCCGTCAATGGCTTGCCGCAGTTAGCACACCGTTTGGCATTCGGGCGATTGTGTGTGCCGCATTGGGCGCATGGATTGATCGGTGCGCCGCACCAGGAACAGACTTTGGCATTCGGGCGATTTTGCTTGGCGCAGCGTGGACACATGACCAGAATGCCAGGCATCGCAGTCGGCGCTTGGCGCGGCGGTTGGATTGCCTGCGGCGGCGCGGAAACTGTGCCATTCAAAGCGGCTTGCATTGCTTGAACGGTGGCAAAGCGGTCATCGCGTGAGCGGCTCAATGCTTTCATTACGGCAGTAGCGACGGTTGGAGAAATTTTAGGGTTCAGTTGTTGCAAGGGAACTAATGAATCGGCTGTGTTGGTTGCCCGCTCCAATGCGGAATCCGGCGCTTGACCTGTGAGGAGATGATATAACGTCGCGCCCAAGGCGTAGACATCGCTCCGCGCGTCGGTGTGTTGTTTGGTCTTGCCATACTGTTCAATCGGCGCGTATCCTTCTGTTAAAGCGCGTCGCAGACTTTTGGTTTGAGTTGTCTCTGTGCCTTGTTTGAGCAAGCCAAAATCCACCAACTTGATCAAGCCCGCGGGCGTGATGCGAATATTTTCTGGTTTGATATCGCGGTGAATGAGCGGCGGTTGTTGGCTATGCAGATAGATCAACGCATCGCAAATTTGGACCGCATAACCCAAAACTTGCGATTCAGGCAGGGGCTTGCCCGGTTGGCTTTTTAGAATGTCTTTAAGGTTTTGTCCCTTGATGAATTCCATGACCAAGTAACTGTTGCCGCGCTCCTTAAACGCGGCATAATAAATCGGCAAGTTATCGTGCCGCAGTGTTTGCATGACATTGAGTTCTTCTTGGAATTCATCGGCATTTGCAGGGTCAAAGTTTTCTTTCAATGCCACCGATTTGCCAGCGGTTTGTATTTCTTGGGCTTGGTACACTGCGCCAAAGCCGCCCGTCCCGATCAAATTTACAATTTTGTACGCTCCCACTATATCGTTGGGATCAAGCAGTCGGATGGGATAGCGAAGCGGCTTGTTGCACTGGACGCATTTTTTTGCCCCGTCGGGATTTTGCGCCCCGCAACCTTCGCCGGAATCTCGTTCACGACAGATCAGCATGATGAATTCTCCAATTACGCTTGATGACGATTGCCTTATTTCGTCTTGAACGCGATCTCGGTGTTGCCGATCCGAATCCGGTCGCCGTTGGCGAGTGTGGCTTGCTGAACCGCTTGCTGGTTGACGAGCGCGGGCAGATGCGCCACGCGGCTGTGCAGAATAAAGACGCCGCGCCCCTGGCGAATTTCGGCGTGCGTCGGCGCAAGAATCGGATCATTGGGGATGACCCAGTCGTTGCCGCTCGCACTGCCAATCGTGATCGCGTTCTTGTCAATCGTAAAGCGTCGCCCTTCGTTCGGCCCGCTGGAAACGATTTTGAGTTCCGCTTGCTTGACAATTTCTTGCGCGAGCGCGATCAGCAAGCCCACGCACAAACCCAGGAGCGTGAACCCGATGGCACTGCTGGTTTGCGCGAACCGCGCGGACAGCGACAAGAGCAAGATAAAGGCGCCGCCGCCGAGGACGCCGCCGAGACAGCCGCCCGCGCTACTCGCCAGCGATTTCAAAAGCGATCGGGTTGCAATGCCGGGACCGATGCCGACGCCTAGCCCGAACAAGCCCCAGCCAACCAGACGGAGCGCTTGTTGCGCGATGCCGCTCAACTGGACGTGCTGAAACAACAACTCGGCGAGGAGCAACCCGGCAACCCCGCCGACCAACCCGGTGCCTAGTCCGATCAACATGCCGATCACGGTGGGCGCGGCGCGCGACGAATTGTTGTACTTTTCAAACCCGGCGACGATTGCGCCAGTGAGCATGCCAACTGCGCCGCCATCCACAAGCGCCAGTAGATACGGATTGTCAATCGTCGCGGTGTTGAGGATGAGCGTGCGAATGCCCCACGCGAGCAATGCCGCCCACGCGCCGAGCATTAGACTGTACAAAATTTTTAACGGACGATTCATCGGAATTCCTTGTTCGCAAAAATGATTCGCGCGGTTGACGCGCGGTGTCCCAGGTCACGGACAGGTTGGTTTGGTGATGCTCGTCGCGCACGGTTTGGGCGTGGGCGCAAGCGTGGGGGTGGGCGGCGCCACGACGCTGATTGGCACGGATTCTTTTTGCGCGCCTGGCGTCAATTCGACGACGAGCGTGACCGCGTTGCCGATGCCAACTGCGCGCACGCGCCACGAAACCTGGGTGAGCGGCGCGCCCGGCGTGATGGTTTGCTCCACTGGGTTTTGCGTCAATTGCAATTCCGGCGGCAAACTCAATTTGACTTTTTGTCCCGCTTGCGGATTTTGCACCAGCGCGACGATCCAAAATTCTTCGCCGACGCGCACGCGATCCGGTGGTTTTGCCAGCGAGAGCGCGCTCGCCGCCGTTTCTTTTTTCACCGCGCCCAAGCCGTAGAACGTCGTCCATTCACGCGTCTCGCCCGCGCGCAACAGTTTGGGATCGAAGAAAATTCCGACCGCGCTATCAAGCTTGTCGTCTTTCGCGCCTTTGCCGAGATCGCCGCATTGATGCAACGTGTGATTTGCCATGCCGCCTTCCTCGGCGAAAAAATCCCAGCCCGCGTTTTCGTTGCACCAGGGCGCGATCACAAACCGATCAGGCGGAGTGGCGTCGCCGCCGGTCAAGGTCAATTGCAAGGTCACGCCCGGATTGGCGAGATCGGCGTTTTCGTACACCTGAACGAAATTGGGAATCTCGCCCGCGCGCAGATCGAGCGGCGTGGTGATCAAGCCGGTGCGTCCCGGCACCACGAACGGCACGCCATCGTTACTGCCGATCAGCGTGTCAATCATCAAACGCGCGCCGACGGTGTGCGTGAGCGTGTCGCGGTTTTCGGCGGTATACGTGATCTTGAATGTATCCAGCCGATGAGTGGACGCGCTCAACACCACGTCCACGGTTTGCGTAATGACAATTTTTTCAAATTGCCACACGGCGGACATGCGCGAATCGCTATCGGTTAATTTGGGCGGCTGGATGAATGTGCCGTCCTTGCCGCCATAGAGCGGCGTCTTGCCGTCAATCGAAATGCGCGTATTGTTCGTACTGCCGTTCGGCAAGTCGGTAGATTTTTCCGGGCGAAAGGTCAGCGGCTTGTTATCGTCTTTGGGATTGTTCGGATCGCCGATTGTCGTCATCAAGCCAAAGCGACCATCGCTGGTAATTTTCATCGAAACGACTGGGAATGGTGGATTCGGCGTAGCGGTTGGCGTGTTCGCCGCAATTGGCGCGGCGGTGGGCGATGGTGGCGGCGTGAAAGTTGCCGTTGGCGCGCCGCTTGCCAGATCGAGTGTGGCGGTTGCGGTGGGCTGGTTATTTTCGACGACAAAGATGCCGCTTAGACTGGCGCACAAGGCGACGATGAGGCAGATGAGCAAAACGATAGGCATCACGGCGGCGTTGCCGCGTTTTGGCGCAGGCGGCATCGGCGCGGGTTGAGCTGGAGCTTGCGGCACAGGTTGCGGCGCGATCGGACGCGGCATTGGCGCAGGCGGCGGTACCTGCATTGTTGCCATGGGTTTGCCGCAGTGCGCGCATCGCTTGGCGGCGGCGCGATTTGGTTTGCCGCAATTGGGGCAGAGGGTTTGCGGCGTGGGCGGTGTTGGCGGCGCGACGGGTTGGGTGGGTTGCGCTGGCGGTGTGGGCGGCGGCGTTGCCTGGGTTTGCGCTGGCGGCGCGGCTGGTTTGGGCGGTTGATTGGGTGGCGCGGGCGGCGATTGCGGCGCGTTGGTCAAAGCCGTTTTACAGCGTCCGCAAAATCGTGCGCCGGGACGGTTGACGGTTCCACAAACCGGACAAGGAGAAGCGGCCATTGCTCATCATTCCTATTGATCAAGGTTAGAGCGTTGTGGCGAGACATTGCGCGCAACGCCTCGCCACACCACTCCAGAACGCGAATTGAACGATCATTGATCAAGATGCACGGACTAGAGCTCATCTTTCGTTTTTTGCACCAAGCACGCGAGCGTGGTAAAGAGCACGGCAAAGCCGCCTAGGATGAACCAGCGGCTGAAGAGATGCTCGGCGGTATGCCTGTAATCAATGGCCCAATCCTTGAGCGCAAAGTGGATGCCATTCATTTTTTCAAGCGTTTCGAGGTAACGCATATCAATCGTCGAGCCAAGCGCGTCCATAGTCCAATGGGTGATGGTGAGCCACTTGAGCGGTTCGGCGGCGCCGGGCAGATCGAAAATTGCGCCCGCAAAAATGATCTGCACGAACAACAGCACGAGGATGATATAGATCACCATGTTTTCATTTTTTGCCCACGCAGAAATAAGCAAGCCGAGCGCGAGACTTGCCAGCGTTGCCAAGACGAGCGTGATGTACATTTCGATGGGCGCGGGCAGGACTGTCCCCGCGCCGGGAAAATCCACGCGGAAACGAAGGATGAGCAAAAAGATAAACGCTTGAAACAGACTAAACAACATCAACACGCCGATTTTGGAAAAGACGTACGGCAAAATGCCCAAGCCCACCATGCGCTCGCGTTTATAGATCGCTTGCTCGCGCACGATTTCATACGCCGAAGCAAAGATGCCGAGCAGAACGGATGCGAGACTGATGATGAACAGCAATTTCTGCGCGTCGCCGAATTTGAGGTACTCGGCTATTGTGCCGATATGCTCTTTGGTGTCGCCGACGAGCGCGGTTGGTTCCGCGATCACCAACACGAGCAAGGCGATGAATGGCATCACGGCGAGCAGTACGCCCAGCGTCATGCGATCGCGCACGATCAACTCAAATTGGCGGCGCGTCAGAATCCACCACTGGCGCAGTGGCGAAATGCGCGCGCCCTGCGCCCGCGCCGGCGCGGCGGGCGCACCGTTCGGCGCGGGGAGTTGCGCGTGTTGTAAAGGCGCGGCGACATGGCGCGCATAGTACGGCGATTGCTTGAATTGTTGTTCCCAGTACAGCGGCGTCGCGTCGGGCTGGTTCGGATCGTCAATGCGCGAGAGTTCGGTATAAATGTCGGAGAAATCCGGCTTTTGGAAAAATGTTTGCGCTTCAGTGGGCGTGCCAAAGAACACCAGCCGCCCGCCGGACATGAACGCGATTTTACTGCATTGGCTAATGTTCGCCGTCGCGTGCGTGACCAGGACGATCGTCTGTCCCTGGTCTGCCAATTGCCGCATCAGGTACATCATCTTTTTTTCGAGACCGGGATCAAGACCGGACGTTGGCTCGTCGAGAAAAAAGAGCGCGGGCGAGGCAAGCAGTTCGACGGCGATGCTGACCCGCTTTAATTGTCCGCCGCTGAGGTTGCTGACCAGGTTGGTGCGTTGATGCACGATCTCGACTGTCCGCATCACTTGTTCGACGCGCTGATCGATCTGCGCGTCCGTCCAGTCTGGCGGCAGGCGTAGTTTTGCGGCATAACGCAGGGCGCTTTCCACCGGCAAGCCGCGATGAATAATATCGGCTTGTGGCACATACCCCAGCATGGCGCGGTACATTTCAAAATCGCGGTAATAGTCCGCGCCGTTGAACAGCACCGTGCCTTCGGCGCGCTTGAATCCGGAGAGCGCGGTCATCAGCGTGGACTTGCCCGCGCCGCTCGCGCCGACGAGCGCGACAAATTCGCGCGGCTGGATTGTCAGCGAGACATCGTTGAGGATGAGGCGCGTGCCATTTTTGCTCGGCACGCGGCGATTCAAATGGAGCGCGTCGAGCCGCACGTTGCCGAGCACGGACGATTGCGCCAAGCCCGCCGCGTCGTAATCCAATTTGTATGGACCGATTTGGATCACGTCGCCGGGGCGCAGTGCTTGTTGGCGCACGCGCGCGCCATTTACGAACGTGCCGTTCGTCGAATTGAGATCGGTGATGGTGTGCGCCGAACCTGCGCGATCAATCTGCGCGTGATGCCAGGAGATCGTCGGCGCGTTGAGCGGCATCGTCGCTTGCGGGTCGCGCCCGATCAGCGTGGTGGGTTGCGTCAAGTTGAGCCGCGCTTGCAAATTGGCGGGCGGCGCGCTCGCATCGAGATAGGTGAGCGTAACCGAGTTGCCGAACGCATCGCCGATGCGAATGAGATCGTTGTTGACCAGGTCGCGGCTGGGGACGCGCTGTCCGTTCAACAGCAAGCCATTCAGACTGTTGAGATCAACGATGCGGTACTGCGCGCCGATCTGCTCCAGCCGCGCATGATGGGCGGAAACGAATGGATGCGGAATTACAATGTCGTTGTTCGGCGCGCGCCCCAGCGTCATCACGGGGTGGTCGAGCGGCGCTTCCAGCACGGTTTGTCCCGCGAGGCGGACGATCAATTTTTGCGCGCTGGCGATGTGCTGGGTGTGCGGCGTCCCCGGCGGCGCGGTCTGCCCAGGTTGCGCGGGCGCGGCGGCTTGCGCTTTGCCGCAGTGCGGACAGAATTGCGCGTTGGCGCGAATGGGCTGATGGCAATGGATGCACGTTGCCGCGTTGGTGATTTGGATGCTGGCGCGCAGTTTGCCAAACTCGATAATGTCGCCGGGCTGGAGCGGGATGCGACCGTGCGTTGGGGCGGGTGTGCCGCGCACCCGCGCCGGATTGTTCGCGCTGAGGTTTTCGATCTCGATCTGTCCGCCGTTGGCATAGAGCCGGAATTGTTGCCGCGAGATGGTTGGATCATTGAGGACCAGCTCGCACGTGGGATCGCGTCCGACGGTGGTTGGGTTGGCGGTGAGCGGGTATTGCGCGCCATCAATTTGCAGAATACCCCAGGGTGAAAGAGTCATACCGATCCTTTACAAGCAGATGTAAGCAGAATAACGCGCCGTGTCATTGCAACGTGCCGTGTCATTGCGAGGGCGGTCTTTGCCCGAAGCAATCCCCAAATTGCGAAGCGGTTACCCAAAAAAAAATTTTTCCTGGGGGG
>JBBIUF010000134.1:1765-7076 GCA_037440365.1 Chloroflexota bacterium | reverse complement strand
GTTCAAGTCCATTCGCCCCGACACCAAGGACTCGCAGGATTGAATTAATCTTGGAGTCCTTGATTTTTTGCAACGAAATTTCTAGTCAATTATTTACGCGGAATTGCTTCAAGTATCCGTGCGTCATTTTCGTTTGCTACCTGACGTAACGCGCCTTCTGCATCCAGATGCTTTTCGCGCGCGTACGCCGCGAGCGCAAACAGTACCGCGCCTAATGCTTGTTCGCGGTTGCGCGCGCGCGCCAGTTTTTTTACTGCGGCGGCAATCGCATCCAGCTGGATGTTCGTGTCCACCCACTTGGCAATTTTTTGCGCGCGCGCCAACGCCGGCAAACCGCGCGGCACGCTGGAAGTCTTTTTCGGTTTGCCGCCATTTTCGGTCAGCTTGATCTGATCCCAGTTTGCCACAATCTCCGCTGTATCACGCACCTGAACATTTGCAAACACATGCGGATGGCGGCGCACGAGTTTCTCCGAAATTTCTGCGGCGACTTGGCTCAACGAAAATTCACCCGCCTCCGACGCAATTTGCGTTTGCAGAAGAATATGCAAAAGCAAATCGCCGAGTTCTTCGCGCAAATGCGGTATGTCGTCAGCGTCAAGCGTTTCCAACACTTCGTAACATTCTTCCAGCAAGTCCTTCCGCAACGATTGATGCGTTTGCTCGCGATCCCAGGGGCACCCTTCCGGCGCGCGCAAATGTGCCACGATTTCCGCCAAGCCGTTTAACGACCCAGGTCGCGCAAGCGGTGGCACATAAAGCGAAGTGAGCAAGCCGAATTGATCGGTGCGATCCAATTCCGCAAGCGCACACACTTCTAGTTTCTGGTGTGACGTGCCAGCGGCATCCACGCGCGTGACCGGATGCTCCGGCGGGTATAACTCGAGCAAGGTCAACTTGCAATCGCTGGCAACCGCGCGGCTATACATTTGCCCGATTAGCGTGGGTTGATTTGGATCGAGTTGCGGAAAGTGTTGGCGGGCCATGTCCGTGGCGTCGGCAATTTGCAAACCGTGTGCGAGCGGATCGAGCGAGAGCGCGGCACATGCCGCATCCACAAAACTCACACCCGCGATGAGGCGCGTTTCGAGATTGCGTTCGCGCGCCGCCGCCAAGATTTTCTGCACGCTAATTTCGCCGAATAAAGGATGACCTGGCACAGCATATAGCACATCGCCCTTGACGCTCCGGGCGAGAATTGCATCGGCAATGCCGCTATAGACTGCGTTCAAGTCACTGGATTTTTTATACAGATAATCAAAAGAATGGAGACGCAAATGTTTTGGCAGGGCGGCAACTGTCGGATGCTGACGCGTGCGGAGGAAAATTTCGCGCGCCTGCGTCAGTGTAGTGTGCGCCTCCAACGTCAGCGCGTTTGGATCGCCATAACCGAGACCAAGGATCGTGATCATTGTCTTCTCCAGAATGAAACTCGCGTGGTTTGCCCACGCTCAAGCCGATTATACTACAAATGTAAAGCGCGGCTCGACAATGTTGCCATGCTCCGATTTCGAGTTGGAGCGCGTTAATCGGGAATATCTGGTAGTATGTCCCAAGTTGCTCCCAATCAATCTGCAATGGTCACCACTTGGCGCAAAAAACCCTAGTCCCTCTTTTCTTTACAAAGAAATTGTGCTATAATCCTTGTGTAACCTAAGACGCACTCAGCGAGGAGAATTGGCGAAATGAAAAAACCGAACTGGCTCACACTTCAACGCGCGTTATTTGGTTTGATGATCGTCGCAGTGCTGATCGCGATCATTCCTGTTGCGACCTTCGCCGCACCGCCGCAACAAAACACACTGACGTACATTGTTCAACCCGGCGACACGCTGTTCGCGATTGCCCAGCGCTTTGGCTCGAGCGTGCAAGCAATTATGGCAACGAACAATTTGACCAGCTATGCACTGACACCCGGACAACAATTGACAATTCCGCTCAATCCCAACCCCAACCCAAATCCGAATTTTGCTTGCACTTACACCGTGCAGTACCGCGACACGCTGTATTCGATTGCGTATCGCTATGGCACAACATGGTATGCGTTAATGCAGGCGAATTACCTCTACTCGCCGTATTACCTTTTCGTCGGTCAAGTGTTGCGCGTGCCGTGCGCCACGCCCGCGCCAACGCCATTCCCAACGTACACCGTCCAAGCCGGGGATAACCTGTTCCGCATCGCGATCAAGTATAGCACGTCAATTTACGCGATTTCGCTGGTCAACGGCATCTGCAATCCAAACTGGGTTTTCGCCGGTCAAACGCTGGTCATTCCGTACCCAGGTTCGGTGGTTTGGCCGCCCGTCCCCACGGTGACGCAGACGCCCTACCCGTTCACCCCGGGCTTGTTGACGCCAACCTTTACCCCGACTGCCACCGCAACACCGAGCGGACCAACCGCAACAACAACGACAGCCGCTATGGGTACACCCAACCCCAATCCACCTGCGGCAGTTGTCATGACCAACTTGTTGTTTGTGCCGCAGAACGTGACGATCAGCAAGGGTGGCTCGGTCTTGTGGAAAAATGCCGACGGCGTGAATCATACCGTTGTAAGCGGCACACCGAACAACCCAAGCGGCTTGTTCAAATCATCTGCACTCACCCCAGGACAATCGTTCACGTTCTCGTTCCCGAACGCGGGGACATTCCCCTACTATGATGAAACATATGGTGCGTCCATGACCGGGCTCGTAACCGTACAGTAAATCAAATGTGCAACACGCGCTGGAGTGATCCGGCGCGTGTTTTTTATTTGCAAGCCAACGCGGTGATTGATTTTTCGGCATTACCCAAAAATAGTTTGCCCTTGAAATTTTGTGTGATATAATAAACGGGAGCATTCGCGCGCGGTGTTGCGTTGCGATCCGCCAAACCGCGCCCAATCAGTTTATCAAAACCCACAAGGAGGGAAATGCAATGACGCATTCGATCAACCGCGTCGCCGTGATCGGCTCAGGCGTAATGGGTGGAGCGATTGCCGCGCATTTTGCTAATGCCGGCTATGCCGTGTACTTGCTCGACATCGCACCGAACAAACTTACGACCGATGAAGAAAAGAAAGGTCTCCCGCTCGATCACCCGTCTGTGAAAAACCGCATTGTCAACGCGGGCATGGACGCAGTGAAAAAATCCCGCCCCGCCGCACTGTTCGCCCCACACGTCGCCGACCGCATCACACTCGGCAACCTTGCCGACAATTTTGAATTCGTCGCGCAAGCCGATTGGATCATCGAAGTCATCGTCGAAAACCTCGCAGTCAAACGGCAATTGATGGAACGCATTGACGCCGCGCGCAAATTGGACAGCATCGTTTCATCCAACACCTCCGGAATTCCGATTGCCGCGATCGCCGAAGGCCGCTCGCCGTCGTTCCAGCAACATTTCCTCGGCACGCATTTTTTTAACCCGCCGCGCTATCTCAAATTGCTCGAAGTGATTCCCTCGCCGCAAACATCACCCGCCGTGCTTGCGTTCGTCAAAGCGTTTGGCGAAACTGAACTCGGCAAAGGCGTCGTCGTCTGCAAGGACCGCCCCAACTTTATCGGCAATCGCTTGATCGCGTTCGCCGGCAATTACGCCATGCGCTATGCGTATGAAAACGGTTACGCGGTCAACGAAATTGACGACATTACTGGACCCATCATCGGGCATCCCAAGACCGCCACCTTCCGCCTCGCTGATTTGGTCGGCATTGACATCATGTATCACGTTGCCGCCAATCTCTACCCAGCCGTCCCGGATGATGAAGCGCGCGAAGACTTGAAGCCGCCGGAATTTCTCCGCGCGATTGTCGAACGCGGTTGGCTGGGCAACAAGAGCGGGCAGGGTTTTTACAAGCAAGTTAAAACCGCCAAGGGCAAGGAATTTTACGTCCTCGATCTAAAAACGTTTGAATACAAACCGCCGGAAAAAATATTCTACGATTCGATCACAAACGCCGAAATGTACGATACGCTCGGCGAACGCCTGCGCTTTATCGTCACGCAAAATGATCGCGGCGCAAAATTTATCTGGGATACCACCGCGCGCTATTTGGCGTATGCCTCGCATCGCGTCCCCGAAATCGCGGATGATATTGTCGCCATTGACGACACGATGAAGTGGGGCTTTGCGCACGAAGCCGGTCCATTCGAGACCTGGGACTTGCTGGGCGTGGCGGAAACCGTCGCGCGCATGGACGCGGAAGGAATTGCCATTGCATCCTGGGTCAAGGAAATGCTGGCGACCGGACATCCCAGTTTTTACCAGGACGGCGCGTATTACGATCCGGCGACGAAAACCTACCAGCCGTTGCCGATCAACAAAAATGTGATTGTGTTGAAAAAGCAAACGGTGATCAAGGAAAACGATGGCGCGACGCTCCGCGATCTGGGCGATGGCGTGGTGTGCCTCGAATTTCACACCAAGATGAACGCACTCGACGATACGATTGTCGAGATTGCCACAGCCGCGATGGATGAAGTGAATCGCAATTTCGTCGGCATGGTCGTCGGCAATCAAGGCGAACATTTTTCCGCTGGCGCAAACGTAATGACGATTGGTCTCGCCGCGAACGATAGCGCGTGGGATCAAATTGATGCGATTGGCAAAGCATTGCAAAATTTCACGATGGCGATGCGATACAGCACCAAGCCTGTTGTCACCGCGCCGTTTGGCTATACGCTCGGCGGCGGCTGTGAAGTGGCGATGGCAGGTCAACGCGCAGTCGCGCACGCCGAAACGTACATCGGCTTGGTTGAAGTAGGCATGGGCTTGATCCCGGCAGGCGGCGGCACGAAAGAACTCTTGCGCCGCATCGTCTCGCCCGCGATGCAAACGCCCAACACCGATCCGCTTCCATTCATGCAACGCGTGTTTGAATTGATCGGCACGGCAAAGGTGGCGACGAGCGCGGAAGAAGGCAAACACATGGGCTTTCTTGACGCAAATACGCGCGTGGTGATGAATCGCGATCAACAAATCGCCGAAGCAAAACGCACTGTGCTGGCAATGGTCGCCGAAGGATTTCGCCCCGCGCCGCGCGGCAAGATCATTTACGCCGCCGGTGAACGGATGCTTGCCGCGCTTCGCATCGCGATCTATTCGATGGTGCAAGGCAAGTACATTTCCGAATACGACGCCCAAGTCGGCGAAAAACTGGCATATGTGTTGTGCGGCGGCAGTCTCACGTCGCCCGCGTGGGTGGACGAGCAATACATTCTCGATCTCGAACGGGAGGCGTTCATCTCGCTGTGCGGCGAAGAAAAAACGCGCGAGCGGATTTGGCATTTCCTCAGTACGGGGAAACCACTGCGTAATTAAAAATTCG
>JBBIUF010000134.1:0-1665 GCA_037440365.1 Chloroflexota bacterium | reverse complement strand
AAAATTCGCTAGCGGCGAATTTGTTGCATCTAGTTTTCGTTTATGAGAATTGCCAATGACCAACTGTTAAAGGATGCGTGCGGCAAGTTCCATCAGTGCCAACATCGAAGAGGTCTACAGCAAAGGTTTTGGCGCAGACTAGGCGCGGTTCTTGAGCATTGCGTTAGGGTCACACGAGAAACACGAGGTTGGTATTGGTGAGGGCGTCAAGTATTAACATCAAATAGTTGAGCATCGTTTTGCGTTGCTAGGGAAATCATTGCATTATTGCTGACGACCATCCCGCAACAACGCCGCATCAAGCGAAAATAAAAATTCAGAACTCGAAATCCAAAATCAAACGACTCGTTATGCGATAACCAAATTTTGAATTTCGATTTAGGAGTATTTAACATGCGAGAAGCTGTTATCGTATCCGGCGCACGCACCGCCGTCGGCAAAGCGCCGCGCGGCAAATTGCGCACCATGCGTCCGGAAGACCTGGGCGCGGCCGTTGTCGCGGAAGCAGTGCGCCGCGCGCCCGGTCTCGATCCCAAAGAAATTGATGATCTGATCCTGGGTTGTGCGTTTCCCGAAGGCGAACAAGGTTTGAATATGGCGCGCGCGGTTGGCTTGCGCGCCGGGTTGCCCTATACCGTGCCCGGCATGACCGGTAACCGATTTTGTGCGTCGGGGGTGCAATCCATCGCGCTTGCCGCGCAACAAATCATCGCGGGCTGGGGCAACATCATCGTCGCGGGCGGCGTGGAATCCATGAGCCAGGTGCCCATGACCGGGTTTCACTTTGCGCCGAACCCAACGCTTGCGCAAGAATATCCCGGCTTGTACCTGGGCATGGGCTTGACCGCGGAAAATGTCGCGCGCGAGTACGGCATCAATCGCGCCGATCAAGATGCGTTCAGTTTTCGCAGTCACCAGCGCGCGCTCGCGGCGCAAGCGGCGGGCAAGTTCAGCGGCGAAATTGTGCCGCTCGATGTGACGAGCGTCGAGCCGAATGGCAACGGCGCGAAAAAGACGCAATCCATTTTCGATACGGACGAAGGTCCGCGCCGCGACACGACGCTGGAAGCGCTGGGGAATTTGAAACCGGCGTTTGCGATGGGTGGGACTGTGACTGCCGGTAATTCGTCGCAGACGAGCGATGGTGCGGCGGCAGTGGTGATCATGGAACGCGCGCAAGCACAAGCGTTGGGCTTGAAACCGCTCGTCAAGATGATCGCGTTCGCGGTGGGCGGCGTGCGTCCCGAAGTGATGGGCATTGGTCCCCTCGCCGCAATTCCCAAGGCGTTAAAAATTGCGGGCTTGAGTCTCAACGACATTGGCTTGATTGAGTTGAACGAGGCATTTGCCGCGCAAGGTCTCGCGGTGATGCGCGAACTCAAGCTGGACGAGGAGCGCGTCAACGTGAATGGCGGCGCGATTGCGTTGGGACATCCGCTTGGCGCGACCGGCGCAAAACTCACGGTGCAAATTATCAACGAGATGAAACGACGCCAGGTGCAGTTTGGCATGGTGACAATGTGCATCGGCGGCGGGATGGGCGCGGCGGGGATCTACGAGAATTTGCAATAGCGCGATTGCACAATCATGCAACGCGGAGATGGGGTAACCTGTCTCCGCGTTTGTGCAAATAGTAAAATTGGATTCCCGCATCGGTGGTTGCGG
>JBBIUF010000133.1:0-7081 GCA_037440365.1 Chloroflexota bacterium | reverse complement strand
ATATGTTGCCCGCGGCGGTCAAGGTCGTCGCGGTGGACATCAATCCCGCCGTCGTAACGAAACTCGCGGATCGCGGAACGTTCCAAGCGTTGGGCTTGGTCACCGATGCAGAATTGTTCATGCGCGAGTTGGCGGAGGCGTTGGGGGTGTAGCCCCGAATTTTATTCGGCGGCAACATATGCAATAAAATGGCTGTATCACGAAATATAAAATCGCAACTTGTTGATCGCGTCCGCGCCGCCATCACGCGCCACGCCTTGATTGCGCGCGGCGACAAGGTGATTATCGGCGTGTCGGGCGGACCAGATTCGCTCGCGTTGCTCCACGCGCTTCGCGTGTGCGCGCTCCGCGATGAATTGCAATTCACAATTCACGTCGCGCACCTCAATCACCAACTGCGCGGCGACGCCTCGCAAGCCGACGCGGATTTCGTCGCGGCAATCGCGCGCGCATGGAATCTTGACGCGACAATTGAATCGCGCGATGTGAACGCGCTCGCGCAAGCGGAACATTTATCCATCGAAGAAGCGGCGCGCAACGCGCGGTTCGCTTTTCTCGCCGCGGTCGCGCAAGCGCAAGGCGCGCGCGTGATCGCCGTCGCGCACAATGCCGATGATCAAGCCGAGACGGTGTTGATGCACCTACTGCGCGGCGCGGGCATGGCAGGTTTGCGCGGGATGGAATTCAAATCTCAATTTCCAATTTCCAATTCCCAATTCCCAGTTTCAAACCTCCACCTCATTCGACCGTTATTCGATGTGACGCGCGCGGAGATTGAAGCGTACGTTCAAGCCAATGGACTGACGCCGCGCCAGGACCAATCCAATTTCGATACGACGTTTTTTCGCAATCGCTTGCGCCATGAAACATTGCCGTATCTCGAAACGCTGAATCCGAATGTGCGAAACATTTTGCGGCACACCGCCAACGGCGTGCGCGATGATTACAATTTTCTCAACGCGGCAGTCGAGTCCGCGTTTGCGTCAATTGCGCGCGAGTCCGACGACACGATTATTTTTTCGCGCGAGCAATGGCGCGCCTTGCACCCCGCCCTGCAACGCGGCACACTCCGCGCCGCGATCCAACAACTGCGGCGCAATCTGCGCGATGTGGATTGGGCACACATTGAAAATGCGCGGCTGATTGCACTGGCGAAAAACGCGGGCGCGGCGGCAACGCTTCCGCGCGGCTTGATGCTCACGGTGGGCTATGCCGATTTTGTGATCGCGGATGCGGCGCGCATAGTGCCGCTGGATCATGTGCCGCTGTTACGCGCCGCGCGCATTGCCTTGCCAAAACAAGGGCGCGTGGCATTACCCGATTCGGATTGGATCGTCGAGACGGAAACCGGGAACGATCTAGCGCCGACCGCGCTGGATCGGTGGAGCGCAACCTTCGACGCGGCGCACTGCACGGGCGCGCGTTACTTGCGCGCGCGCCTGCCCCAGGATCGGTTTCAGCCCGCTGGATTAAACGGGCATTCACAGACGCTTCGCAAATACATGATTGATGCAAAAATTCCACGCGCGTTGCGCGAGCGTTTGCCACTGCTCATCGTCGGCGAGCAGATTGCGTGGGTGGGCGGCTGGCGCGTGGACGAGCGCGTGCGCGTAACCGATACGACGCACGAGTTTTGGCGCGTGACATTTCGGACGCAATAGATCGAGCGTGAATTTTTTTCGAAAAGAGAATGCGTTGGCTAACTCCTCGCACGTCAAACCCGAAGTGCCTCTACGCGGGTATGTGATCGTTTTGACCGGCACGGTCATCTGGGCGCTGACCGGCATCGTTATCAAAATTTTATTGACCACGTATCACCTTGAAACGATGACGATTGCCTTTTGGCGTGTATTCCTTGTCACCGCGTTCATGTTTCTGGTCTTGCTATTGTTTGCGCCCAAGCAATTCCGCATCGCGCCGCAAGACCTGCTGATTTTTGCGCTCTATGGCTTGATCGGCGTTGCCATTCACCAATTTGTCTGGATTTCGTCGGTGCAGTACAACGGCGCGGCAGTTGCCACCGTCATCATCTACACCTCGCCCGCGATCGTCGCCTTGGTCGCGTGGCGTTTTTTACGCGAACGGATGAATCGCACGCGCTTGGCCGCGTTGGCGCTGACAATCCTCGGTTGCATCTTGGTCGCCAAAGCGTATGACACCACCCAGATTCAACTCAACCCGTTTGGCTTGCTTGCTGGAATTGGCTCGGCGTTTACATTTGCAACGTATTCATTGATCGGGCGCGTGGTCGCGCGGCGGTACTCGCCGTGGACCGCCTTGTTCTATGCGTTTTTCTTCGGCACAATCTTTCTACTGCCGGTTGGATTCTTCGTGCATGAATTTGTGCCGATGCGCGCTGACTTTGGTTGGAGCGGCTGGCTCACGCTCGTGTTCCTCGCGCTCGTGCCAACACTCGGCGGCTTTGGCGCATACACGGTGGGCTTGAGCCACTTGCCCGCGAGCGTTGCCAGCATCCTCGCCGCGTTCGAGCCAGTGACCACCGCCATCGTGGCGTATTTTGTTTTCGGTGAAACCCTCGACCCGCTCCAATTATTCGGCGGTGGTTTGATCTTTGCCAGCGTGGTTATGTTGCGACCCAGGAATTAGATAGCGATCAACATATCGCTGTCCTGCCATTGCTACACCGCTCTACGACGCGCAATGACAAGCAACCGAAAAACAGTCTCCAGAATTCCGCGTTCGATTTTTCGAGAGGAGAACGAATGACGACAGATACAATTCCACTTCGCCCCGCCTGGGTCGAAGTCAATGTAAGCGCGCTTGAACACAATGTGCGGCGGCTCGTCGAAATTGCGAACGGCGCCGAATTGATGGCGATGGTCAAAGGCAATGCGTATGGTCACGGCGCAGTCGAAACCGCGCGCGCGGCATTGCGCGGCGGCGCAACCTGGCTCGGCGTCTACGCCGTCGGCGAAGGGATTGAGTTGCGGCAAGCGCAGATCACCGCGCCGATTCTCGTGGTGGGCTATACACCGCCGGAATGGGCGCGCGTCGCGGTCGCGCACAATTTGACACTGACGATTTTTTCGCTGGACGCGGCGCGCGCAATTGACGAGGCGGCGCATGAGTTGCACACCACCGCGCGCGTGCATATCAAGTTCGATACCGGGATGTCACGGCTTGGCGTGATGCCGGAGGACGCGGCAGATTTTGCGCGCGCCGTGCGTGAACTCGATCGTATCGAAATCGAAGGCGTGATGACACATTTTGCGATGGCGGACACGCCGGATGCGTTCGGCGTGACAGGCTGGGGCAATCAATACACGCAAACCCAGTTGGCAAAATTTCGCGGCGTCGTCGAAACGCTAGCAAGCATCGGCGTGTCGCCGCGCTATCGCCATTGCGCGAACAGTCCCGCGACGATCAATCTCGCGGACGCGCGGTTTAACCTGGTTCGCAGTGGCATCTTGATCTATGGACTAGATCCATCGCCGGAGGTGCCGCGCCCCGCCGATTTTATTCCGGCGTTATCGTTCAAGACCCGGGTCGCGCTGGTCAAAAATGTGCCCAGTGGCGCGTATGTCAGTTACGGCTGTACGTTTCGCACGGAACGTCCCACGCGATTAGCCGTACTGATGGTCGGCTATGCCGATGGCTTTCGCCGCAAGCCCAGCCATTACGGTGAGGTGTTGATTCATGGCAAACGCGTGCCGCTCGTGGGGCGCGTGTGCATGGATCAAGTGATGGCAGATGTCACTGATTTGGACAAGGTGCAAGCCGGAGATGAGGTCGTGCTGATTGGCAAACAAGGCACAGAAGAAATTACCGCGGCAGAGGTTGGCGCAAAACTGGGGACGAACAATTACGAAACAGTGACGACAATCAGCGCGCGTGTGGCGCGGCGGTATCTCACCGCCGAATAAAAAAATGCCGCCGACCGCAAAACTTGGTGGTCGGCGGCGAACTGGTTTTAGGAAATCTAATTCCGCGAAAACGTCCCGATCTGTCCGCCCCAAATATCCGGGAACGAATCCGTCTCGAAATGTTCGGCGATCATGTCGTCGGCATCCTCCGGATCAAATCCTTGATCCGCCAACTGCTCCATCTCCGTCACCGTGCGCCATTCCTCAAGCGCTTCGCGCGCCACATCGCGAATGTCGCGGTCGCGCGAGCGCGTGAGTTTGTCGAGAACATCATACGCGCGTTCGTCACCCGTTTCACCGAGCGCAAAGATCGCGAGCAAGCGCAAGGGTTTGCGCACCCCTTTGCCCAAAGCCAGTTCAATCAACGTATCCGTCGCTTCGTACAAACCCAGTTCGCCTGCGGCGCGCACGGCTTCATATTGAATCTGCGGATTCGCGCTTTTCATATCGGCGAGAATGTACGGCGTCCAACGCGGGTTGCCGTTGCGCGCCATCGCAAAGAGCGCGCTGACTTTGAGCCGCTGATCGTGGTGCCGGTAAGCCCATTCAATCAACGCCAACACTTCCGCATCGTCTTCGCGGAACGCCAACGCTTCAATCGCATAGCGCCGCGCTTCCAACCCTTCGTCCAAGTCTTGCGCGATGCGCAACAAGAACTGGGTCACGCGGTCGTAATCCTTTTGCGTGATTTCAAAGAACGGCGCATCCCAGCCCTCAAACTCGGCTTCTTCGCCTTCATAGATATAACGCCCCAGCGCCGAGATCGCGTGCGCGCGCACTTCGGCGTGCGGATCGTCGTTTACTTTGTTGATCAAAACGTCAATCCATTGCGGCGACGGATCGTTCCAGAGACACGCAATCGCTTCGGCGCGCACTTCTGCGTCCGAATCATCAATCAACGCGCGCAGTAAGGTGAGCGCATGTTTATCAAATGGACGATAGCCGTCCTCGATGTCTGCCAAAAGCGCAAGTTTTTCGCGTTTATTCATTCTAGTCTTACCGGTCATCATGATCGCCGCCTTTCGAACGCATTCTTTAATACGGGATTACGTTGATTGTATCACGATTGAATAATTTTTTCCAACTGGTCAACGGTTCGCGGCGGCGCGCACAAATTCACGGAATAACGGATGCGGGCGGTCGGGACGTGATTTGAATTCGGGATGGAATTGCGAGCCAAGCATAAACGGATGGTCGCGCAATTCCGAGATTTCGACGAGCGTGCCTTCCGGTGACAAGCCGCTGTACGTCAAACCAGCTTGCGCGAGCAGATCGCGGTACGCGTTGTTGAATTCAAAACGATGCCGATGCCGTTCCGAAATTTCTTCTTCGCCATACGCGCGCGCGGCAATCGTGCCAGGCGTCAAGCGGCACGGATATTTGCCGAGCCGCATCGTGCCGCCCATTTCGGAGATGCCGCGTTGGTCTGCCATCAGATCGATCACGGGATAGCGCGTCGCCGGATTAAACTCGGTCGAATTTGGCTCGTCGCTTTCCAGCGTAAACCGCGCCAACTCTACGCACATGACTTGCATCCCCAAACACAAACCCAGATACGGCACTTGGTGCATCCGCGCATAACGCGCCGTGAGAATCATGCCTTCAATGCCGCGCTCGCCAAAACCACCGGGAACGATAATCCCGTCCGCGCGTTGCAAGCGGTCGTAGGATTTGTTGCGCTCTAAATCTTCGGACAGAATCCAATCAATTTCGATCGCGCGCTGATTTGCCAAGCCGGCGTGGAACAATGCTTCGCGCACGCTCAAATACGCATCCGGCAATTCGACATACTTGCCAACGACCGCAATGCGGACGGCTTGTTTCGGCATTCGAATATGTTCGACGAGATCACGCCAAGTTGCCAACTCGGGTTCGTGTTTGGGCAAGCCCAACCGTTCCATGATCAAATCGCCCAAGCCAAAATCTTCCAGAATCAGCGGGACTTGGTAAATGCTCGTTGCGGTGACCATGGGCACCACCGCGCGCTTGTCCACGTCGGTGAACAGCGCAATCTTGTCACGCAAGCCATCGTCAATGGGATGATCAGAGCGGCACACAATCACGTCGGGTTGAATACCGATAGCGCGCAATTCCTTGACGCTGTGCTGGGTCGGCTTGGTTTTCAATTCGCCGGTCGAGCCAATGTGCGGAATGAGTGTGACATGAATGTACAACACATTGTCGCGTCCGACATCTTTACGCATCTGGCGAATCGCTTCGAGAAACGGCAAGCCCTCAATGTCGCCGACGGTGCCGCCCACTTCGACGATCAGCACATCCGCGCTGGTTTCCTTTGCCGCCAGCCCAATGCGCCGCTTGATCTCGTTCGTAATATGCGGCACCACTTGCACCGTGCCGCCAAGATAATCGCCGCGCCGTTCTTTGGCGATGACTTCGGCATACACCTGCCCCGTCGTCACGTTCGACGCCCGCGTCAAGTTCTCGTCCACAAAGCGTTCATAGTGACCCAGGTCCAGATCGGTTTCTGCGCCGTCTTCGGTGACAAATACTTCGCCGTGTTGGTACGGCGACATGGTGCCGGGATCGACGTTGATGTAGGGATCGAGTTTTTGAATCGAGACGCGCAGTCCGCGCGCTTTGAGCAAGCGCCCAATGGACGCGACGGTCACGCCTTTGCCCACCGACGACACAACGCCACCCGTGCAAAAAATGTATTTCGCCATTGCCTTGTCCTTGTCGAACCTTGGTTTGCAATGATTCCCGCACAACAAAAACACGGGGCGAAGATGCTCCGTGTTTTAGCGTTTGCGGATCGAGTCATTGTGCCGGGACGATTAAATCATCGCCGAAATATCGGCGGCGGCTTTTTTCATATCGTACAAAATCAATCCCAGTTTGGCTTCGCGCCGCGCCAACACGGTCAAGACCGCTTCATCGCCTGCCGCCATCAAGACCACATAGCCGTTCTCGCCGTGGATGTAGACTTGGTCTAATTCACCCCGCCGCAATTCGGTCGCAATGCGATCACCCAGCGAGAGCATCGCGGCGGACATTGCAGAAACTCGATCTTCTTCGACGCCTTGCGGGAGATCGGACGCGACGATCAAACCATCCGCGCTCACCACCGCCGAGGCTTCCACATCGGGAATCGAAGAGCGAAAATCGCGGAGGCGCATGACCAATCGTTCCGAACGCGATTTTTGATCCATAGAGTCTCCTTTATTGCACAATCTCTG
>JBBIUF010000132.1:0-7126 GCA_037440365.1 Chloroflexota bacterium | reverse complement strand
GTAGACAAACGGCATGTGCAAACGCCGCGACAGCCACATGGCTAGATCAAGCGAGCCATCAATGTACCAACCGCGCTCGACTTCTTCCAAGCCAACAATATCTGGCTTGGCTTGCTCAATCGTTTGTGCAATGGCTTCGGGGTCGAGTCTGCCAGCTGTGTTAAACCCACTATGCACATTGTAATTCATCACGCGCACCGGAAATCCGTTGCCGCTTACGGGCTTGGGTTCGTGCCAGTTCGCCAAAATAATGAGCGGCACAAGAAATAAAACAAACGCGAGCGTTGCCGCAGTCCAGTTCGTTGCGGCAGACAGTTGCGGCATCGCGCGCAAAGCGGCAAGCACAGCCACGCCAACCAGGACGACTGCCAACGGGGGCAACCAGGTATTGGGGAAACCAATGTTAATGTCGTAACTCACGTAAAAAAGTAGTGTGAACACGGCAAACAAAAGCCAGCCGATTCCATTCACAATCGCCGCGCGCAAAATTCCCTTGTGCTGAATCCGCGAACTAAAGCCGGTAAAGATCAGCGTGACAAAGGGAAACATGATCAAGTTGCCGAATGCAAAAAGTAAATCAGAGGTGCCGGGCGCGGGATCGGGACGCGAGGTCAGAAACGCGACAAACCCAGTAGCGACGACAACCGCAAACATGGTCGAGCCATCTGGGGTAATTTCCAGCAAGGCGGCGGCAATCCCAATCGCATTGACCAGGGAGATAAAGCCAAATGCCAGCGGCATCGGAAAGCCGGTCAGTGTTGTCGCCCGCGCGATATTTTGCAAGACCACCTGCATCAGAAACACAAATGGACCAATCGCCGCAAACGGCAAACTGCCCGCGAAACTCATATCGGTTGGCGCGTCGGTAACCGCGGGCAAGCGCCACACGAGCCACAATTGCACGATCACGCAGAGCGCCATTAACAGCATGGCGTAAACGCCGGGTTGCCATTTCAAATCGAGGGTGTGAAATGAACCGTGCAAGGTTGTATCAAAAACAATCCCAAGCAAAAATCCGCGTCCGAATTTTCGCGCCGCGGTGCCACCTTGTTCACGCGTAAAAGCAAGATACAGTGGAAAGAAAAATGTAAATAACCCAACGCCAATAGCCGAGACGCCGAAATCAAGCGCAGGGCTAGGCGATACTTGGACGATGAATGCGGCGATGCCGATACCGCCGAGTGTAACGATCAGGGCCTGGCGCAAACCAAGCGCGCGGTACAACGGAATCACGAGAAACGCCACAGCGAAAATCGCCAGCGCGATTGCGCCGCGCGCAATTGAACCCAAGCCCAGTGTATCGCCCAGATACCAAACGAGTGATGGAATCAGCACGCGCAACAATTGCATTCCAAACAGCGTCGTCAACGCGGGCAGGGCGAGTTCCAAAAAAGTTATCCGATTCCACAATTTTGACAGCATCGTTGTTGTCTCCGCATAATGAGTGAGCGCCTTCAATTCATCACCAGTTGATTGCTATACTGCGTACGATACAAGCGCGCGTATAAACCATCCAACGCGATCAATTCCGCGTGCGTGCCTTGCTCCACCACCTTACCTTCGTCAATCACAAAGACGATATCCGCCGCGAGGATCGTCGAGAGACGGTGCGCGATGACCACGCTCGTGCGTCCGCGCATCAGCGGCTTGAGCGCGGCTTGGATCAGCGACTCGGATTCGGAATCGAGGTTAGAGGTGGCTTCATCCAGCACAAGAATGCGCGGGTCTTTGAGGATCACGCGCGCAATTGCGACGCGCTGTTTTTCGCCGCCGCTCAAACGATAGCCGCGCTCGCCGACAATGGTCTCGTACCCGTACGGCAATTTGCGAATAAATTCGTGAATGTTCGCGGCGCGCGCCGCGTGTTCAATTTCGTCTTGCGTCGCGTCGGGTTTGGCGTACAGCAAATTCACGCGTACCGTATCGTGAAACAGATAGGTCTCTTGCGTCACCATGCCAACTTGGTGCGTCAGTGAAGCCAATGTGACATCACGCAAGTCGTGCCCATCGAGCAACACGCGCCCTTCGGTGGGATCATACAAACGCGGAATCAAATACGTTACCGTTGTCTTGCCCGCGCCACTTGGACCAACCAACGCGGCAAGCTGACCTGCCTTTATCGTCAAGTCCACGCCGCGTAACGCATACCGCCGCGTTGGCACAAACAGCGGCGTTTGGGTTTTGCTGTGACCATTGCCGCCGCCTGCTTGACCATTTGCGCCATCTGGCTTGGGCGCATCTTCTTCCGGCATCTCGTCGGTGTACGAAAATGAGACGCCCTCAAATTGAATATCACCGCGCACGCGCGACAGTTCAACCGCATCGGCGCGATCCTGAATCTCGACGGGGAGATCGAGCATCTGAAACACACGCTCAAACGACACCATCGAAGTTGCCAGGTCAACGCGCGCGTTGACAAGCGCGGACACGGGACTGTACAACTGTCCCAGATATGCGGCAAATGCAACGATCGTGCCAATGGTAAACGCGCCTTGCAAAACCAAATAGCCGCCCACCCACCACACCACCACCGTGCCTGCCGCGCTGACCAGCCCGATGCCCATAAAGAACCAGCGCCCCACTAACGATTGCCGCACGCCAATATCGCGCACGCGCTCCGCGCGGTCGCCAAACTTGGCCGTCTCATCTCTCTGGCGTCCGAATAGTTTGACCAGCAATGCCCCGCTGACATTGAGCGTCTCGTTCATCATCGTATTCATCTCGGCGTTGAGATCAAGTTGTTGATTAGCGATCTCGCGAAAAATGCGTCCAACCCGCCGCGCCGGAATAATAAATGCAGGCAAGATCAAAAGCGCGAGCAAGGTCAAACGCCATTCGAGCGAGAGCATGATCGCCAGTGTCGCCGTCACTTGAAACGCGCTGGTAATGATCGAGACGAGCGTATTCGTCACCGCGCGTTGCGCGCCGATCACGTCATTGTTTAACCGCGACATGAGTTCGCCGGTTTTGGTGTTGGTGAAAAAACGGAGCGACATGGTTTGCATGTGCGCGTATAACGCTTTGCGGAGATCGGCGATGATGCCTTCGCCCACGCGCGAAATGAGCCAGCGTTGTCCCACGCCAATCAGTCCATCCAACACAGGGATCGAAAGCATGGCGAAGGCAATCCAATTGAGTTGCGCGAAATCTTTTTGCGGCAACGTGTGGTCAATCAGCGTGCGATATAACAACGGCGTCACCAGCGCGAGCAAAGATGAAGCAAGGATCGCGAAAAGCGTCAGGACAATTTTTGCAAAATACGGGCGGGCATACCGCACCACGCGGCGCACCAAAGTCTGGGTAATGTGCGGCGACGCTTGTTCTTGGTCGCGCATAAAGCCCCACATCCCTGCGCCGCCGGAACCATGCATCATGGCGTTTGCCTCTTCACTCGGCAATCATCCACGGATCGCCAATTGGATTTTCGTTCAGTCTAGTCTGCATGCGCGCCATTCTACCACCACTAACAGAGCATCGTCAACCAGATAAAAAAACCGCGTAAGCCTTGACGCCCACGCGGTCATTCTGATTTTTGTCGCTCGATCCAAAATTGATTATAAACAGTTAGCGCTTGCCGCAATTCAGTTTCATCAAAGTCGGGCCAGTACGTCCGCGTTGAGTAAAACACGCCGCGCGCCGCTTGCCAGGGAAAAAAATTCGACAGCCGCTGATCACCGCCAGTGCGAATGACCAGATCCATATCGCCCAAGCCTGCCGTGTAGAGATAGCGCTCTAACAATTCTTCCGATAGCGCGTCCGCCGGAATCGCTTCAGCGATCATCTGCCGCGCCGCGCGCACAATTTCCGCGCGCCCGCCATAGTTGAACGCCACATTCAAAATATAATCACGATTCGCGCGCGTGATCTCGACCGCGCGCGAAACTTTATCCGCCAAGAGCGGCGGCACGCCATCAAGCGAGCCGCTATGAATCAGCCGCACACCTTGCTTTAGAAAATTCACTGTTTCGCGATCAATGACTTGGGCGAGCAAGTCGAAAAAGCCGCTGATCTCTTCTGGCGGTCTGCCCCAATTTTCGGTGGAAAAGACATAGAGCGTTACCACGCGAATTCCATACGCGGCGCACGCATCCAACGCGCGGCGCACATTGAGCGTGCCGTGCCGATGCCCTTCCAGCCGCGACCAGCCGCGTTGTTGCGCCCAGCGTCCGTTGCCATCCATCATTATGCCGACATGCCGTGGCACATAGCGAAATTCGGTTGTCGGCGCGCGTTCAACCGTCTTGGGTAACCACACACGCAATCTCTTTTTCAAAATCAATTTCGGGCGCGTCGCCGGCAACGCTCAACCATGCAAAAAATTCGACGTTGCCATCCGCACCCTGGATCGGCGAGCGACACAGACCGCGCACGCGCCAGGTATTCGTTTGCGCGAACTGGACAATTTTTTCGATCACCGCGCGATGCACCCGCGCGTCGCGCACAATGCCGCCCTTGCCAACCTGCGCGCGTCCCGCTTCAAATTGCGGTTTGATCAGCGTGACAATTTCACCGCGCGGCTGGAGCAATTGGGCGACGACGGGCAAAACCAGCGTGAGTGAAATGAACGACACGTCAATGACCGCGAGAGCAATCGGTTCCGGCAACGCATCAATATGCCGAATGTTCATTCGATCCATGACAATCACGCGTGAGTCACTGCGCAATTTCCACGCGAGTTGCCCATAGCCCACATCGAGCGCATAGACACGCGCCGCGCCGCGTTGAAGCAAGCAATCGGTAAAGCCGCCGGTGGACGCGCCAATGTCCGCGCAAATTTTTTCGCGCGGATCCACACCGAACGCATCCAGCGCGCCCGCCAATTTGAAACCGCCGCGCCCAACATATTTCAGCGGCGCGCGCACTGTGATCGCGGCGTCCTCCGCCACTGGCATCCCGGCTTTATCCAACACGCGATCGTTTACCGTCACATCACCCGCAAGAATCAACGCTTGCGCGCGCGCGCGCGTTTCCACCAGACCACGCTCAACGAGTAAAATATCTAGTCGCTTTTTCAACACGCATGAAAGATAAACGCAAGCGCAGAAAAAGTCAAATCATTTTTGAAATTTTGCGCGTGTGCCGCGCCAATTGACTTGGCGACATTTCCGCGTATGATCATCAGCACTTGGAGGAACCGTGCTAATCAACCTAATCAAAACCATGCGCCCGCGCCAGTGGAGCAAAAACCTGCTCATCTATTTTGCGTTCCTGTTCACACTCGACGAAAAATGGCGTCCGTTTTCGCCAGAGATGTATGCACTATTTGCTCAAGCCACAGCGGCATTCATTTTATTTTGTGTCATCTCGGGCGTGATCTATCTCATCAACGATCTCGTTGATATTGAAAAAGATCGCCTGCACCCGAAAAAACGCTTTCGTCCGCTTGCCTCTGGCGCGCTTCCGAAATCCATCGCGCAAATTGCGATTGTGGTCATGCTTTGCTTTGCGTTGCCGCTCGCGTTTCTGCTCAATTTTTGGTTTGGCGTGGTTGCCATCGTCTATTTCGTTTTGATGCTCACCTATTCCTATGTGCTAAAACACTGGGTCATCATTGATGTGTTTACGCTGGCGGCGGGCTTGGTCTTGCGCGCGCTCGCGGGCGCGGCGGCGATCCAAGTGCCTGCCTCGCCCTGGCTGTACGTCTGCACCGTCTTGCTTGCGCTCTTTCTCGGCTTTAGCAAACGGCGGCACGAACTCGTTTTGCTCGAAGGCGACGCGGCAACGCATCGGCTCATTCTAAAAGAATATACGCCAGACTTGCTCGACCAAATGATTTCGGTCACGACCGCATCGTTTGTGATGGCGTATTCGCTCTATACGTTTTCTGCGCCCAACTTGCCGAAGAATCATGAGATGATGTTGACGATTCCGTTTGCGTTGTATATTGTGTTTCGCCTGCTCTACCTGGTGCATGTGAAAAAAGAAGGCGGCAGTCCCGAAGAATTGATCCTAAAGGATCGCCCCTTGTTCTTGGCGATTATGGTCTGGGGTATCGCGATTGTTGGTATTCTGTGGGTGTATGGTCACGCCTAACCCAAACCATAGACGCAACGTTTACGCCAATGCAAAAAGCGATTCACGAATCACAGGCGTCTGAACAAATTTTGCTTTTCGTTCATTGGCTAGATCATTTGTGAGGTTGTCATGTTCAAGACCATTCGCCGGGATATTCAATCGGTTCTGGCGCGCGACCCAGCGGCGCGCAGTGGCTTTGAAGTTGCGCTCCTCTATCCTGGCTTGCATGCAATCTGGGCGCACCGCGTTTCGCGTTGGTTGTGGACGCACAATTTCAAATTGTTAGGGCGCTGGGTGTCGCAGTTGGCGCGTGGCATCACAGGGATCGAAATTCATCCGGGGGCAACCATCGGCGAGGGATTCTTTATCGATCACGGCATGGGCGTCGTGATCGGCGAAACCGCCGAGGTGGGCGCAAACGTCACGTTGTATCACGGCGTCACGCTTGGCGGCACATCGCTCAACAAAGGCAAACGCCATCCGACGCTAGAGAACGATGTCGTTGTAGGCGCGGGCGCCAAGGTGCTGGGCGCGATCACAATTGGCGCGCATAGCCGCATCGGCGCAAACGCGGTCGTCGTCAAGCCAGTCCCGGAAAACTCGGTTGTCGTTGGCGTGCCAGGACAAATCGTGCATCGGAGCAAACCGCGCACGGTGGATACGCCAGACCTGGAGCATGGTTTGATGCCGGATATGATCGGCGCATCGGTGATTTCGTTGATGGCGCGCGTGAATGCGCTAGAGCAGGTGATCGTGCAACATGAAACAAGCGGCGCACATGTGCCAGTGCAAGATGTGTGGAACGAAAGCGAGTTTTCAATTTGACGCGAATATAGAATCGCGCTATAGTTGATTGGCACGAACTAGTTTTGACCCGGGACAATTTCATCACGCGAACATAACGGAGCTACCGCATGATCGGTGGTTTGTCCTTGGCTTTAACTTATTTTGCACCTGCCACTGACGCACGCCTTGTGCTTCGGTGACCGGTGCGTTTTTATTGGCGAGGCAATCTGAAAATTTAGGGGGCGCGATGAAAGATTCTTGACAGGGCGAGTGCGGAAAACCCCGTTTGGTTTCCCGCACCGTTGAGTGCGGGGATCACGGAAAA
>JBBIUF010000131.1:0-7151 GCA_037440365.1 Chloroflexota bacterium | reverse complement strand
TGGTAACGATGGTATCGTTCTTACCATAGCCGTAGAATTTTGCGGTCTTGATCGCACCGAGCACATTGCACACGCCGCTAATGCCAAACAGCGTCGCCATTTTTTCGACCGACGCTTGCGGCACGCCAAAACGCTTGACCAGCGTGTTCCAGCCGGCTTCTTCGGTGAGCAACTGCAAACCCTTTTTGGATTCGATATCGTCGAGACACATGATCGCGTCCATGTTCATCACGTTGTGAATCCAGGTCACATGTTTGTCGCCAATGCCTTGAATATCGTGCGAGCCATAACCATTGTTGTACAACGTTGGGCATTGAATCGGTTCGAGACCAACAATTTTGTGGTTGGGCCACACTTGCTTCAAGCGATCGCCCGCCGCAATCGTGCCGGCACTCCCCATCGCCGAACAATACGCCGCGATCGTGCCATCGCCGATGCCTTGTTGTTTCAGAATCGCGGCGAGTTCGACAATCGTGTTACCGGTGACGTGATAATGAAAGCGATAGTTGCCCATCACTTCAAATTGATTGAGGATGCGGACATTTGGGTCTTGGCGCAAGCGATGCGTTTCGTCGTAAATTTCTTTGACGTTCGATTCCGAGCCAGGCGTCTTGATGATGCGCGCGCCGTAGGATTCGATTTGCACAAACCGTTCCTTGCTCATGCCCGCCGGTAAAACCACCACGCTGTCAAAGCCCATGCGACAGCCGACATACGCGCCGCCGATGCCATAGTTACCGGTTGAGGGCCACACCAGCGTATGCACTTGGGGGTCTACTTCGCCGAACAATTCTTTTTCGATCAGAACAGAATACGCCGCACCGACTTTGTGCGCGCCGGTTGGAAAGTCCTTGCCATAGAGAACGACAATGTTCGCGTCTACGCCGGTCAACTCTTTTGGCAAGACAAAATAGTAAATGTTGTTGTTCGCGTCGCGCCAGGTGATGTTGAACAAGTTGATCGGATCGAGCGGGTCTTGCGTCTTCATCTGAATTGCGCGCTTGCGAATGTCCGGCGCAATTTTTTCCGGGTGAAGCATTTCTTCAAACGTTGGACCGAGGATTGCCATTGGTAAACTCCTTTTGAATTTGAACGGTTGATTCGTTTATTCGTTCTGATTTGTTGCCAGCACGCATCGAAACCCGACTGCCGCATAGCCAACTTCCGGCACAATGTAATCGCGGTTTGCGGCACGCACATAATCCGGCGTCGTGTCCCACGCGCCGCCGCGCAGAACGCGCCAGTCGCCGCTCTCCGGTCCGTGCGGATTATGCGTTGGCGACACGTAATAGTAATTCGCTACGTACCAATCCACGCACCATTCCCATACATTGCCCGCAAGGTCGAGTATGCCATAGGGACTCTTGCCTTGCGGCGCATACCGCACCACCGAAGTCGTGCCGCCCGTATTCGACATTTTGGAATTACAACGCGCCACATCAAATTCACTGCCCCAGGGATAACGGCGGCTTGCGCTCGCAACCGTTGGTCCCACCGCCGCTTTTTCCCACTCGGCTTCCGTTGGTAAACGCTTGCCCGCCCACCGCGCATAATCATTCGCATCGTCCCAGGATACAGCTACCACCGGATGGTCGGCTTGACCTGCGACAAAAGTACGAAACAAACGATCCCAGTCCGGCGGCGCGGCGCGTTGCGGGTGCGCGTCGAGAAAGCGTTTGTACTCAACGTTCGTCACGGGCGTTTCATCCATGTAATACGCATCGAGAAAAACCGGGTGTTGCGGCGTTTCATCGGCGAACCATTTGGGATTCCAACCGAATTTGTTTTGCATCTCGACAATGTCCGCATCGCTCGTGCCCATCAAAAACCAGCCCGCCGGCACAAGCAACATCCGTTTGCCATCTAATCCGATGCGAACATTCTCAATTTGCGCCGGTCGCACCATAACCGCCTCCGTACTCAAACCAGGTTCAGTTTTTTCAACGCCGCAAGGTTTGGTTCGATCAGTGTGCCTGCGCCCGCCACCTGCATCGCGCTCTTGACATCTTTCAAACCATTGCCGGTGATCATGCACACAATGGTTTCATCCGCTTTGACCATGCCCGCGCGCACCGCTTTGCTCAACCCAGCATACGCCGTGGACGCGGCCGGTTCGGCAAAGATGGCTTCGCCGCGCGCGAGCAGTGGAATCGCGGCAAGGATTTCTTCATCGGTCACCGTGAGATACGCGCCGCCCGTTTCACGCACCGCGCGCACGGCGCGCACACCATCGCGCGGAATATCCGCGCTGATCGAATCGGCAACCGTTACCGCGTTGACTGCCGTGATTTTTTCAGTCCCCGCTTGCCACGCATTATAACACGCCGCCGAGCCATCGGCTTGAATGCCCATCAATTTCGGCATCTTGTCAATCCAACCCAGCTCAAGCAAATCGCGCAGACCTTTCCATAAACCACTGATGATATTGCCATCGCCCACCGAAACAAAAATGCGATCCGGCGCGCGCCAACCCATCTGCTCGCACAGTTCAAGCGTCGCCGTCTTTTTACCTTCGACGGTAAACGGATTGTACGCCGTATTGCGGCAGTACCAGCCAAATTGTTTCGACGCTTCAAGGCACAGATCAAAGGCTTGATCATAGGTGCCATTGACGAGCAAAACCCGCGCGCCAAAAATTAAGAGTTGCGCAATTTTCGCTTGCGGCGCGGCTTGCGGGACAAAAATCACCGTCGGCATTTTTGCGGCGGCGGCAAGCCCAGCGAGCGCCGCGCCTGCGTTGCCCGTGCTCGCTGTCGTGATCAATTCGACGCCAAGTTCGCGCGCCTTCGCCACAACAAACGCGCTCGCGCGATCCTTGAACGACGCGGTCGGATTGCGCCCGTCATCTTTGAAAAACAAATTCGATAGACCCAGCTCTGCGCCGAGCGTCGTCGAGTGATAGAGCGGCGTCCAGCCAACGTGCAACGGCGGCGCAAATTTTTGCGCGTCGGCGATCGGAAGCAAGTCCGCATACCGCCAGATGGAAAAATCGCGCGAGTCGGAAATTTTTTGCGGCGAGGTGGTTGCGTTGATTGCCGCGTAATCCAAAATCGTGTCGAGGATGCCGTCGTCACCATGTTTCGGACAAACGTACTGCACCTCATTCGCCGCATATTCCGCGCCGCACAAACTACATTTGAAATGATAATTCATCTGCTCTCCAATCACGTTGTCAACATTTCGCGCGCTTTTGCCGCAAGCGGCGGATTGCTCAACGCGGCAAGCTGCGCGGCACGTGCAAAATCGTTGCGCGCGTTTTGCACATCGCCGGTCGCGCGCCGCGCCATGCCGCGCCAGAAATACAATTCAGCGTCGGTGGAATCACGCGCGATGGCTTGATCGTATTCCGCAATGGCATCGTTCAAATTACCGCGCTGATACAAACACGCCGCTAAACCATAATGCACCCGCGCCGCCATGTCGGGATCGCCTGCCGCGCGCGGGAGCGCGGCGCGAAAATTTTTCTCGGCATCAGTGTACCGCTTTTGGATCATCCGCACCTGGGCGATATTATACAACGCGCGCGGATTTTGCGGATCGAGTTTCAGCGCGGCGCGATAATCCGCCAGCGCGAGATCGGGTTGCGCTTGCGCCGCAAAATAATTTCCGCGCGCGACAATCGGTTCCACCGAACCAGGTCGCGCCGCAATCGCCGCGTCGAGTTCGCGCAGACGATCACGCGCGCCTGCGTCCAAACTCACTTCCCAGCGCTTAACGTGCGCGCTCCGCGAGATCACAAACAACACGATCACCAACGCGGCGTGAACGATAAACAGCGGCACGCCCACATACCAGGTTTGCGGCGCATAGATCGTCGCCCAGTCGCCTTCAAAACCAGCGAGTGTAATCAACGGATAGCCAACCAGCGACCAACCGAGTTGAAACGACGCGAACGAATAAATCGTGTACTTGATCCACGCTTTATCGGTGAACCGCAAAAACATCAGCGGTAGAAAGCCATAGACGATAGAAACCAGGTTGCCCGACAAGGCGATCCACCAAGCTTGCAACGGCGTAAAGTGTCCGAGCGGAATCACATAGCCGTAGAACAGCGCGTAATGAAAGCCACCGCCGAACCAATCAATCGTGCCGCCAAATTGGTACGTGGCGGCGGCGTGACCCAGTTCATGGAAGAATACGCCGATCGGCACGAAAACGAAAAAGGCGGCTTGGCTCGCCATTTGCCGATCCGCCGCGGTGAGTTCGCCGTCCGTGAACGCACGCCAATTTTTCGCGAGCGTCCAAATCGCGCGGACGCCGAGAAAAGCGTAAAAGAGTGAGAGGAGATCGAAGAGTCCCATAATTTTATCGTCTGATTGTCGGGTCGTCGAATTGTCGGGTCGGCCAAGGCATAACCATGTAACGACGCGGCTAGAAGACCGGACGGCTAGTTGGCTTGCTTTAGGATTTCCCGAATTTGATCGAGATGTTCTTGCTCGTGTTCCAACATGCGGCGCGCTACTTTGCGTGGCGTCCAATCTTCGCCGCCATGCTGGGTCGCATGATCGCGTTGAGCGGCGGGCAAGGCTTGCAAATGTTGCAGTAACAGCGCGCGCGTTGCCGACAAACGCCAGATCATTTCGCGCAGTCCGCCTTCTTCGAGCCGCGAGGCGAAATATAAATCCGCTTGCGCGACGTGCGCCAAAATGTTGCGAATCGTCCAAGCGTTTTCGTTCGGCTTGTACTCGAGCGCGTGAGTTGGCATTCCATTGAGCGCATCGAGCAGTTCCTGGCGGGCGAACGCGGCGCGTTCCCACAAGTCTTCCAACTCGGCATCGCGAAACGGTGTCCAGTCCGAGGGCAACGTTGCACCCTGGGTTTCAGTCACATCGAATTCGATCACTTCATCGGCGGGCGGCACCGCGCCGCCGTGCTTGCGTTGAACCGCGCGGATCGCGGCAATTGCTTCGCGCGTGCGCGCCAATGTTTCGTCTGGCGTTTTGCCACGCGCCGCGCACCCGATCAATTCTGGCACGTGCGCTAAATACCCGGCATCGTCGTCTGGTTCGAGATAAACATGATAACGCACAGTCACCTCATGGCGGGGCGAACCAGCGGCTCGCCCCGCGCCAACCCTATTTGCGGAAAATATGCGTCCCAGTTTCGCCTTTGAGCGCGCGCCCGATATTTTCGGGATTGGTGATGACCGCGTGCTTGCCGCCTGATTCAAGGAACCAGATGATCGCTTGAATCTTGGGCGCCATCGAACCTTTCGCAAAGTGCGTGCCATCGGCAAGATATTGTTTGGCTTCTGCAAGCGTCATCCGATCAAGCCATTGTTGTTCCGGCTTGCCAAAATTGATCGCAACTTTTTCAACCGCCGTGGCGATCAAAAACAAATCGGCTTTGAGTTCGCGCGCGAGCAAACTGCTGGCAAAATCCTTGTCAATCACCGCCGCCGTGCCGCGATATTCGCCGTCGCCCATGTCAATGACCGGGATGCCGCCGCCGCCCACCGTGATGACGATGATGCCTTCTTTGACGACCGCTTTAATTGTGCTTTGCTCGACAATTTCTTTGGGTTGCGGCGAAGGCACCACGCGCCGCCAACCGCGTCCCGCATCTTCAACTACGCTCCAGCTCATTTCATTTTTGCGCCGCATCGCTTCGGCTTGATCCATAAAGCCGCCGATGGGTTTGCTGGGATTTTTGAACGCGACGTCATTCTGATCCACCAAGACCTGGGTAATAATCGTCGCACAGCGTTTCTTGATCTTGCGATGGTACAGTTCGTTTTGCAACGCTTGTTGCAATTCATAACCAATCGCGCCCTGGGTATCCGCGCCGCACACATCGAGCGGAACTTCGTGCATCCCTTCGGCTTTCGCGGCAATTTCCGATCGGCGCAACACAAAGCCAACCTGGGGTCCGTTGCCGTGGCCAATCGCCACGTCCCAGCCCTGCTCGACCATATCGGCGATATGGTGCGCGGTTTCGCGCAACGCATCTTCCTGATCTTCAACCGATTGATGCGAGGCATCTTTGATCAAGGAATTGCCGCCAATCGCCACGACTGCTAATTTGCGTTTCGGCGCGGCGCGTTTAACGGTTTTCTTTGCAACCAACCGGGTTGTTTTTTTGATGATTTGTTTTTTTGTTGCCATGAATAGTCTCCTCGTCGAATAGTCACATAGCCAGACAGTCAATCGTCGCACAGCTGAATTGAACGACGATTGACTATTCGACTATCAAGACATGGTCAAAGCCATGACGGCTTTTTGCGCGTGCAAACGATTTTCGGCTTCGTCGTATACCACCGATTGCGGACCATCCATCACGCCATCGGTCACTTCGATGTTGCGGTCAGCGGGCAGTGGGTGCATGTAAATCGCATCCGGTTTCGCCAACTTCATGCGGCGCTCGTCCGTGATCCAGGACGAATACTTGCTGATAATTTTCGCGCCTTCTTTTTCGTCCGGCGTATGCACCATCGCGCCCCAGGACTTGGCGTAAATAATGTCGGCATCTTTGAACGCGGCGTCCATATCATCCACGACCTCAAAGCCCGCGCCGAATTTTTTCGCCTGCTCGCGCGCTTGCTCCATCACTTCCGGCATCAGTTTGAATTCCGGCGGATGCGCCAGCACCACGTCCATGCCAAAGCGCGGCATTTGCAAGATCAACGATTGCGGCACCGACATCGGCTTTTGGTATGATGCGGCATACGCCCACGACACGACCATTTTCTTGCGGCGCAGATCGCGCCCTTTCTTTTCGATGATCGTCATCAAGTCGGCGAGACATTGGAACGGGTGATAAATATCACATTGCATATTCAAGACCGGCACGCGCGATGCTTTGGCAACCGCGTTCAGGTAACCATTGCCCACACCCCAATCCACATGGCGAATCGCAATGCCGTCAAAATAGCGTCCAAAAATTTCGCCGATTTCTTTCGGCGTGTCGCCGTGCGCGATTTGCGTCGTGCGCGATTCGATGAACGCGCCATGCCCGCCGAGTTGCGCAATGCCCGCTTCAAACGAACCGCGCGTGCGCGTGCTGGAAAAAAAGAACAGCATCGCCAAAACCTTGTCGCGCAGAATCGGGTGCAATTGATTGAGCGCGCGCTGGCGTTTTAGATCAAACGCCACCTCCAGTACGGTTTCCACTTCTTCTTTGCTGAAATCCAGGTCGCCGATCAGATCGCGACC
>JBBIUF010000130.1:0-7173 GCA_037440365.1 Chloroflexota bacterium | reverse complement strand
GCGAAGGGTCTCACAAGCCCAATATGAGAGATTCTTCGCTTCGCTCAGAATGACAGCGCGTAAGGTGAATTAGGAATTGCGAATCGCGCGGGGCGAAAACCAATCACCCACTCACCGCATCACCTTTTGTATTAAACCGATTCATCGCCGCGCTCAAGCCATCGGCGAGCCACACGTCAATTGCATCGGAAGCGCGCGCAAACGCTTCATCCATCACCGCGCGTTCGTCGCCTTCCAAGTCGCCTAACACATGATCCACATCCGCGTTCGGATCGGGGCGGCCGATGCCCACGCGCAAGCGCGGAAAGTCGGATGTGCCGATGCGCGCGATAATTGATTCCATGCCGTGATGTCCACCCGCGCCACCCTTGGGGCGCAACCGCATTTTGCCCAGCGGCAGATCGAGATCATCATAGACAACCAGCAAATCGTGCGGCGCGATTTTGTAGAATGCAAAAAGTTTACCCACCGCGTCGCCGCTCAAGTTCATAAACGTTTGCGGTTTGGCGAGCATGACGCGCGCGCCCAAGTTGCCCTCGGCGATTTCCGCGTTAAACCGTTTGCGCGCAAACGTGATCGCGTGCGCGCGCGCCCAATGATCCACGATGAGAAAGCCGACATTGTGGCGGCTGTGCGCGTACCGCGCGCCGGGATTGCCCAGTCCGACAATGAGTTTGATGTGGGTGGGTGCTTCAGGTGCGCCGTGTCGAGTTAACCAACGAAGTGAGGGCATGGGGTCATTTCAGATTTACGATTTTGGAATTGCGAATTTGAACCGCGTTCACCGCCTGCTTTGATGACTGGCGGCAACCAATCGGCAAGAATGCCAATTGGCGAGTTTAGCACGGTTTGAAAAAATCGGCAAACAGTTCAAACACGCAATCGAATTGACAACCTTTCCGCGAAGATTATAATGGCGGCATTGTTGATAAGGAGGCATGATCTCCGTGTCCGCTCTAGATTTTTTGCAGAAACTTTCCGAAGCGCATGGCGTTTCGGGTTACGAACACGCTATCCGCGAAATGGTGATCGCCGAATTCAAACCCTACGCCGATGAAATTAGCGTCACGCCGATGGGCAGTGTGATTGCGCTCAAGCGCGGATCGCACAGCGGCAAATCGCCCGCGCCCAAAGTGTTGATCGAAGGACATATGGACGAAATCGGCTTGATGGTCACTGACATCGAGCAGGGCTTTCTCCGCTTTACCCAAGTCGGCGGGTTTGATGTGCGCGTCTTGCTCGCGCAAGAAGTGATCGTGCATGGCAAACAAGAACTGCGCGGGATTATCGGCGCGCGCCCGCCGCATGTGCTGACGGCGGAAGAACGCGAAAAAGTGATCCCGATGAGCGACTTGTGGATTGACGTGGGCATGTCCGCGGCGCGTGTTCGCGAACTCGTCCAAGTCGGCGATACAATTACGCTCGCGCGCAAGATGGTTGCGTTGAAAAACAATCTCGTCGCGGGCAAAGCGTTTGACGATCGGTGCGCCGTCGTATGCGTCGCCGAAGCGCTGAAACAACTGGCCACGATGAAACCGACCTGGGATGTTTACGCGGTGGCGAACGTGCAAGAGGAAGTGGGCTTGAAAGGCGCGATGACCTCGACGTATCAAATCAATCCCGATGTCGCCTTTGCGCTCGATGTCACGCACGCCGATCAACCCAACACGAGCGAAGTCAATGCCGTGCCGCTCAATTCCGGGATGGGCATTGCCCTCGGGCCCAACATTCATCCGCTCGTCCACGCCAAGCTCACCCAAGTCGCCGCCGCGAATGAAATTCCGTATCGCGTGACGGCTTACGCTGGCGCAACCGGAACCAATGCCTGGGCGATCCAGGTTGTGCGCGAAGGCATACCCACCGGCTTGATTGATATTCCCCTGCGTTATATGCACACGTCCGTTGAAACGATTAGCACCACAGATCTCGAACGCATCGGACGCTTGATGGCATTGTTCTGTGCGTCGCTCGACGAAGATTTTTGGCAGGCGTTGCGCGGCGAGACGCACGCCGGCGCGCGCTTCGCACGCCAACCACGCCAGCACACCAAAAAGAAATAATCGGCAATAAACGGCGCAGCGAACCCAATCCGCCGTCATTTGAGGAAACGATGCTCCTAGAAAAATTATCGAACGCGCGCGGTGTGTCTGGCAATGAAGCCGAGGTACGCGAAATTTTGATCGGCGCGATCAAGGATCGCGTGGACGAATACCGCGTGGACACGCTCGGCAATTTGATCGCGCTGAAAAAAGCGACCAGTGGACGCGGACGCAAACGCAAAATGCAACACGTCATGCTCGCCGCGCACATGGACGAAGTGGGCGTGATGATCGTGCATCACGAAGCCAATGGGCATTTGCGCTTTCGCCCGGTCGGCGGGATTGACAGCCGCGTGCTACTCAGCAAAGTGGTCTTGATCGGCAAGGATAAAATTCCCGGGGTGATCGGCGTCAAGCCCATTCACCTGCTCAAAGCCAGCGAGCGTCAACAAGTCATGGATATCGAAGCGATGACAATTGACATCGGCGCAAAATCCAAAGAGGAAGCGCAAGGTCTGGTCAAGCTGGGTGATTACGCGACATTCGCCACCGAGTTCGCGGAAATGGGCGATGGACTGCTCAAAGGCAAGGCGCTGGACGACCGCACCGGTTGCGCCGCGTTGGTCGAAATTTTGAAACGCGATTATCCCTGCGATCTCTACGCCGTGTTCACTGCGCAAGAAGAAGTTGGGGCGCGCGGCGCGCGCGTGGCGGCATTCGCCATCGAACCCGATTTTGCGTTTGCGCTAGAATCCACCGTCTGCGACGATTCGCCCAAGCAAAAAGATGGGTCGCCCGTCACCCGCGTCGGCGATGGGCCCGCGATTACGGTGATCGACAATACCATGATCGCAGATCGGCGCTTGGTCGAGTTACTCGTCGAGACGGCCAAAGAAAATCGCATCCCGTACCAATTCAAACAAGCGATAGCGGGCGGCACAGACGCTGGGCGCATCCATCTCACCAAAGCCGGCATCCCCTCCGTCGCCGTCGCCGTGCCAACCCGCTATATTCATTCGCCGGTGAGTTTGTTGAGCAAACGCGATTTCGAAAATATGATTAAGCTGATGAGCAAGGCATTACCCCAACTTGAAAAAATCCAAGCCTAAGACAAAACTAGGCCCCTTCGTCATTCATTATTCGTCCGTGGTCTTGCACCGAGAGGTTAAACATGGTCACTGCAAAAAAAACGAGTCACTTTCCGCTGATGGATAACGGCGGCGCCCCGCTGAATCATTTACATCCAGTGAAAGAGTTGACAAAAAAATTAACCGAGGCGTTCGGACCTTCGGGGCACGAGCAAGGCATCCGCGATCTGATCCGTGACGAAATCAAGGGTTTGGCGGATGAAGTACGGGTGGACGCACTCGGCAATTTGATCGCGCGCAAAAAAGGCACCGGCGCAACCCCGCGTCAAAAAATCATGCTCGCCGCACACATGGACGAAATCGGCGTGATGGTGACGCATGTGGACGAGCATGGCTTTGCGCGCTTTGCATCCATCGGCGGCGTCTATCCGATCAACCTCAACGGCAATCGGTGTCGCTTTGCGAACGGCGTCCTTGGCGTATTCGGGCGCGAAACCAAAGGCGCGACCGCGACCGAAGCCAAGCTCGATCAGATGTTCATTGATGTCGGCGCAACGAGCGCGAATGATTCACCCGTCGGCGTAGGCGATGCCGCCGGCTTTTGGCGCGATTTCACCGACCTAGGGGATCGCATCATCTCAAAAGCAATGGACGACCGCATCGGTTGCGTGGTGTTGATCGAAACACTCAAGCAATTAAAAAAATCGCCGCACGATGTTTATTTTGTTTTCACCGTGCAAGAAGAAGTTGGGGTGCGTGGCGCGACAACCTCGGCGTTTGGCGTGCAACCCGACCTGGCGCTTGCGGTGGATGTGACTGCCACCGGCGACACGCCCGAAGCCACCACCATGTCGGTTGCGCTCGGCAAGGGCCCCGCGATCAAGGTCAAGGATTCCGGCATGTTGGCACATCCCGCCGTGAAAAATTTGCTCGCCGAAACTGCCAAGGAAGCAAAAATTCCGTACCAGTTTGAAGTGCTGGTTGGCGGCACCACGGACGCGATGGCGATCCAAACTACCCGCGAAGGTGTGCCAACCGGCGTCGTCTCAATTCCCACGCGCTATGTCCACTCGCCATCCGAAATGGTAGATTTCAGCGATGTGCAAAACGCGATTAAATTATTGGTCGCCGTTCTGGGCAAAGCGATCAAAATAGACTAGCACGGTGCCATCGCAATTCGCCCGCTGACCATGGTCAGCGGGTATTCTTGTACCGCAATTTTTCATTCTTCGGAGATAACCATGTTCATTACGGTCGGACCTTATCGCCTTGCGGGAGAATTTTTTGAAAAGCGTAAACTCCGCAACCAATGCGTGAATGGCACGTGCAGTGGCGCGTGTTGCAAAGAAGGCGTCTATCTCAACCTGTATGATGCCCAGCGCATCGTCGCGCACCAGGACAAGATTCAACCCTATCTAGCAGAGCCGTTCGATTTTTCGAAATGGGATTTCTCGCGCCCATCGTATATTTCCACGCCGGTACGCCACGCCGATACGCCGCACGAAACATGCTGGTTTCAGATGCACAACCAACGGTGCGCGATTCACGCCTATGCGCTCGACGCCAAGATTACGCTGAAAGACATCAAGCCCTACTTTTGCCTGTTCTTTCCGCTCACGCTGACCGACATTGACATCAACGTTTCCGAAATTGGAGTTGATCCTAAAGCGTATGACACGTGCCTCGTCGCATCCGAAACCGAAGCGTGGCTGTACCAACAATTTGAAGACGACCTACGGCAAGCCATCGGCGACGAGTACTATGCCGAGATCAAACGCCGCTTTCCGTAAAAAACACGCCCGCCGATTGAATGTCGGCGGGCGTGGCTTTACGATTAGGTTTCGATGCGCGAGACTAGGCCCCGGCTTCCATCCACCTCGATCCGATCGCCATCATGAATCTCGGTAACGACATTCGGAATTCCAGCAACCGCAGGCAAATGGTATTCGCGGGCAACCACCGCGCTGTGCGACAATACCCCGCCGCGTTCGATCACCAGACCGGCAATCCGCGCAAAGACCGGCGTCCACGCTGGATCGGTTGCCGGGGCGACGAGAATCTCGCCGGGTTGAACGCGCGCCAACTCATCGGCGGATCGCACCACGCGCGCAATGCCCCGCGCGATCCCAGGGCTGACCGCGCGCCCCTGCCACTGTTTTGGCGGATGCGCATTGCGGCTAACCCCCAGGGCAACATCACCACGCAAGAACGCCGGGTAAGATTCCGTCGGCGCTTGTGCAAACTCGCGGCGATACACCTGCCATTCAGCGTGACGCGCGCTGAGCGTTTGGCTCAATTCCGCCTTGTGTAACCGCCCATCGAAATAATCCGCCAATTCGGAATGGGTCGCGTCAAACACAGCGTTCCGATCTGCGATCACCTGATCGGCAACTAGATGATCGGCGAGCAACAAATATAAACGCCGCGATACCGCAAGTGCTTTTTGCCAGTAATAGCGTTGGTCTTCGCGCATGGCCATGTATTTTTTCGCAAGGGGCAATGTCCAATCAAAAAATATTCGTAAACCAAAGGCGGAACGCTTCGCGTGAAAGCTCAAGGGTGAATCAAAATCCGTCAGTTTTTGGTTTACCGTAGCCAGCCGCGCTAACTTGAGTACTTGTCCTGGTTCATCCGCAAACGTCGGCACGGCAATGTCGAGCGAGAACGAACGATGACCATGTTGGGCTAGGAAATCAGCGAGTGGCAAACGACGCAAATCCAGATCGACCTCTAGCGTTTTGTTCGGCACATCCGCGACGAGACGCGCGGCGGCCTCACTTGATCCAACCAAGCGTTTGAGCAGACCCAACATGAGATCGGCGTCGATCAAACTCCAGCGATGGATGCGTAAAAAAGCGCGGTGGATCTTTTCCACCTCGCGCAAGGCGGCAAAAATTTCGCGTGGCTCGGCGCGCGCCAACGCATCGAACCGGTTACGCAACGCGGCAACGCGCGCATCGTGTTGGCGCGTATAGCGCGCCCAATACCGATCGTTGTTCAACGGCGAAACATTGAACGGATCGGATAGAAACGCGCGCACGAGCGAAAAAGCAAATCGCGGCGCATCGCGCCAATGAGGATACGGCGCGTTCCGACGCAGATGAACCTCACCACCGAGAAAGTAACGATAGGCATCTTCAGGCAAAATTGCATCCGGAAAAACCTTGTAGAAAATTTGGAACGCGGCAACATTGGCGTACGGATGCCCGCGCCATAACCGCGTCAGGGGAATGGACTCGGCTTGAGGATAACCTAAAAAGCGCAATGGATCGCGCAACGCAAGTTCCTCAATCAGGGGACCGAGCAACGACCACCCCAGCGGCGAGACGGGTGCGGGGAAACGCTCGTTGAAAAAACCGCTGGTCCATAAAACCTCGTCTGTGTTTTGCATCCGCCGCATTATACGCCACGCACAAGGTTTGACAAACCGTCTGCTCGAATTTATAATGTGAGATGTCGGGCGAATAGCTCAGCTGGTAGAGCACTTCCTTTACACGGAAGGGGTCACGGGTTCGAGCCCTGTTTCGCCCATTCTAGTAAGCTTATGCCAAACCGTAAACATTCACCCCCGCGCGCGGATACGTCCCCTCTCCCACCACCACCACAGGGAGACAGTGACATGACCAAAGATTTAACCAAGTTTGCCGAAAAGTTTGTAACCACCCAACAAGCCGCCGAAATGCTTGGCGTGGCAAACGATCACGTGAATCGTTTGCTGATTGCAAAAAATCAAGAGGCAGAAACTAGGTCATTATTGGCTTGTGTTTGTGCCGTCGCTTGAAAAGTATCTAGCCACCAAGAGCAGACGCGGGCGACCGGCGTCAAACGAGCCACAATCAAGTTGAATGGAAACTAGACGGGCAAGGGCAACATGAACCCTGCCCGTTTTTTTGTTGGACTCGACAGACCAAGTGATTTTTTTGGCAATACTACGGGAAAGCGGAGGAGATTAAGGTGGTGGAGAATTCTGGATCGCGAAACCCGCGAAGGTAGGGGCGACGTGACGTCGCCCCTACGTCACGTCACCCCTACCTGACGTCGCCCCT
>JBBIUF010000129.1:0-7373 GCA_037440365.1 Chloroflexota bacterium | reverse complement strand
GTTACGTACAGACCGACACTTTGCACAAGATCAATTTGCCCAAGGTCGCTCAAACGCCCGAAGTGATCACGTTCTTTGTCGAGGATGAAACGCGCGACGGACCGTATGGCGCGAAAGGCGTCGGCGAACTGGCATCCATCCCGACTGCGCCCGCGATCATCAACGCGATCTATAACGCGACCGGGATTCGGTGCTATAATTTGCCCGCCGATAAAGCGTGGCTGAAAGCGGCGCAAAGCCATGGCGCGAAATAATGATGATCCTACGTTCGCTCAATCTTGAAACTGATGTGTCGCGCTATGTGGCATTAGCCAATTTGATCCAGTCCATGACGGCAATCGCTGAACGGATGTATGAGCAAGAACATAATTTTCCGCCGGGTGGCATTCGGCGGCAGATGGCCGCGCTCGATGCACAGGGCGTTCTGATTGATTGTCAAATCACGCGCCGACCCGATATGATCCCCGGTGTGTTTTTCATCGAAGCGTTGCCGAACATTGGCGCACACATACCACGTGGGGCAAGCTATTCCAACAGTATCAACAACAAGGCTGTCTTGCGCCGCAAATGGTTGCGGCAGGTTAATCGAATCAGGATAAATGATGACGCCACTTTACATCATCACCGGCGCGTTTGGCTATTCGGGTCAATATATTGCGCGGCAATTGCTTGATGAAGGTCAACGCGTTCGCACCTTGACCAACTCGATTCATCGCGCCAATCCATTTGGCGGTCAAGTCGAAGCGCATCCGTTCAATTTTGATAACCCCGACCAACTGGTTGAATCGTTGCGCGGCGCGAGCGTGCTGTACAACACCTACTGGGTGCGTTTCAATTACAAATCGGATTTCCAGCACTCGGCGGCAGTTGAGCACACCAAGATATTATTCGACGCGGCAAAGCGCGCCGGCGTTGAGCGCATCGTCCACGTCAGCATCACGAATCCGTCCGAAGATTCGCCGCTCGAATATTTCAATGGCAAGGCGAAATTGGAACGCGCGCTGATCGAGTCGGGCTTGTCGTACGCGATTCTGCGACCGACAGTGATTTTTGGCGACGAAGATATTTTGATCAACAATATCGCGTGGACGTTGAGACATTTGCCTGTGTTCGGCGTCTTTGGCGACGGCAATTACCGCTTGCAACCAATTTTCGTCGAAGACTTGGCATCACTTGCAGTTACACAAGGCGAATTACGCGAGAATGTGATCGTAAATGCCATCGGTCCCGAAACGTTTACCTACCGCGAACTTGTCAAAGACATTGGCGCAATCATCGGCGCGCGGCGACTGATTGTCGGTGTGCCGCCCTGGTTCGGCTATGCGGTTGGCTCGCTTATCAGCCGCTTGCAAGGCGATGTGTTTATCACGCGCCCGGAGATTGACGGCTTGATGCAGAATTTGCTATACACGAAATCGCCACCCGCAGGCACGACTAAACTCACAGATTGGGCGCGGCAACATCGAGACACGCTTGGTGTTAAATACGCGAATGAACTCGCGCGGCGCAAGAATCGCAACAAAGCGTACGAAAAATTATAGAATCTTGATTCACGAATTTACACGAATCTTTTTATGCGTGGAGAAAACGGAGTTTTAATGATTGCGCGAATCGATCACATTGGCATTGCGGTACAAAGCATCAACGAATCGCTAAAATTTTTTCAAGACGCGCTCGGCATGACGCTCGATCACATTGCGAGCGAAGAAGGCGGGCGAACCCAGGTCGCATTTTTACCGGTCGGCGCGGCGGACGTGGAACTCGTCGAACCGCGGGACACTGAAAGTGGGTTGGCGAAATATCTGGCGAAGCGCGGTGAAGGCATCCATCACATTTGCTTTGAGGTGGATGACCTTGACGGCGCGCTCGCGCGCTTGAAAGAACACGGCGCGCAGTTGATTGACGAAACACCGCGCACGAATGCAAGCGGCATGCGCTATGCGTTCATTCATCCTAAAAGCGCGCATGGAGTCTTGATCGAACTATATCAGAAACCGAAATAGGACCAAAGATGGAAGACGAAGGACGAAAGTAAGCCATTCGTCTTTCGTCTTTGGTCTTGCGTCGATTTTGAGGAGGGACAAGGATGTTCGACAAACAGGAATTGGAAAACATCAAGCGCGCCCAGGACAAGTGGGAAGAAACCACACTTCAGAAAACGCTCGCGCGTTCGCCGGAGCGGCGCAAGAAATTCATCACCGCCTCATCCGATGAGATTGATCGGCTCTATACGCCAACGAATCTTGCGGCGATGGATTACGCGCGCGACCTGGGAATGCCTGGCGAATATCCGTACACGCGCGGCGTTCACGCCACGATGCACCGCGCCAAATTTTGGACGATGCGCATGTTTGCCGGGTTTGGGACCGCGGAAGAAACCAACGCGCGGTTCAAATACTTGCTCGCGCACGGCGAGACGGGCTTGTCCACTGCGTTCGATATGCCGACGCTCTATGGGCTTGACACCGACGATCCGCGCGCGCTTGGCGAGTTCGGCAAATGCGGCGTGGCGATCTCGTCGCTCGCTGATATGGAAATTTTGTTTGATGGCATCCCGGTTGATCAGGTCACGACTTCGATGACGATCAATTCGCCGGCGGCGATCATTTGGGCGATGTATATTGCGGCGGCGGAAAAGCGCGGCATCCCGCGCGCAAAACTCGGCGGCACGCTTCAGAACGACATTCTCAAGGAATACATCGCGCAAAAAGAATTTATCTTTCCGCCGGAACCTTCGATGCGCTTGGTTGTGGATACGATGGAATTTGGCACAAAAGAAATGCCGCTCTGGAATACGATCTCAATTAGCGGCTATCACATTCGCGAAGCTGGGTCAACCGCCGCGCAAGAGCTTGCCTTTACGCTGGCGGATGGCATGGAGTATGTGCGCTGGGGCGTCAAGCGCGGCATGCAGGTGGACGAGTTTGCGCCGCGTCTTTCATTTTTCTTTAACGCGCACAATGATTTCTTTGAAGAGATTGCCAAGTATCGCGCGGCGCGGCGCATTTGGGCGCGGTGGATGCGTGAGACGATGGGTGCGCAGAATCCGCGCTCCTGGCTCATGCGTTTTCATACGCAGACCGCGGGGGTGTCGCTCACGGCACAACAACCGATGAACAATGTGGTGCGCGTCACCTTGCAAGCGCTCGCCGCCGTCCTGGGCGGCACGCAATCTCTACACACCAACTCGTTGGACGAAGCGTGGGCATTGCCGAGCGAAAGCGCGGTGACAATTGCGTTACGCACCCAACAGATCATTGCGAATGAATCGGGTGTGACGAACACGGTTGATCCATTGGGCGGTTCGTATTTTGTGGAAGCGTTGACGAATCGTATGGAAGCAGAAGCGAACGCTTACTTTCGCACGATCGAAAAATTTGGCGGCGTGATTCCTGCGCTCAAGCGCGGATTTTTCCAGCGCGCGATTGCCGAAAGCGCGGCGCGGTATCAGACTGAAATCGAAAAGCAAGAGCGCGTGATCGTCGGCGTGAACGATTACGTCGTGCAAGAAGAATTAAAAGTGCCGCTTTTGCGCGTCGATCAAGCGGGCGCACAGCATCAGATTGCGCGTTTACAGCGCGTGCGGCGTGAACGCGATGCGGCAAAGGTGCAGGCAACGCTTGCGGCGATCCGTGATGCCGCAACAAAGGCCCAGTCCAACTTGATGCCCTTGTTGATTGATGCGGCGAATGCGTATGCAACGCTCGGCGAAATGATGGATGTTCTGCGCCAGGTCTGGGGCGAATATACCGAGCCGGTGATTGTGTAGCCGTTGGGATTTGATCGCTGTATGGCAATCGGCGATAAAAAAATCCAGGTTACTTGTCTGGATTTTGGCGACAGGGATGTGGAGCAATATGATCAGAGAGACGGAATTCATTCATCATACGCGACGTCCGGTGCGACGCGCCAAAGCGGAACAATATCTATTGTTCACCTTGCTGGGTTTTGCCGGGTCGGTTGTATTTACGCGCGTCTTTTTGGAACTGACGGGCTATCCTCAAGTCGGCAACCGCGAATTGCATATCGCGCATGTCTTGTGGGGCGGACTGTTGCTGTTTGTCGCTACACTCGTGCCACTGATCTTTGCTAATCGAATGTGGTATGTTGTGTCATCCATTGTCGGCGGCATCGGCGTAGGCTTGTTCATTGACGAAGTGGGCAAGTTTATCACCAAGTCAAACGATTATTTCTATCCCGCCGCCGCGCCGATCATCTATGCGTTTTTTCTGATCACGGTTTTGCTTTATCTCCAAGTGGCGCGGCGCAAATTGAGCGATCCGCGTGCGGAGATGTATGCCGCGCTCGACGAGTTGCAGGATGTCATTGACAATCCGCTTGATCCGCACGAGCGCGCAGAATTAGAGCAACGGTTGGAACATATCGTTTCGCACAAGGAGCGTCCCGACTTGGTGCAATTAGCGCAAGCTCTGCTCGATTTCCTGGCATCGGATGAGTTTACCTTGCGGCAACACAAACTGACGCTGTGGGAACGCTTTGCGACTTGGGGTAATCAGGAGGAGGCGCGTTGGCTGACGCAATGGGGTTACCGGATCATTTTGATCGCTGGTTTATTATTGGTGTCCGTGCCTGCGCTGTTGGATTCGATTGACACATTGCAAACTATTTTTGGATCAAGTCCGACCCGGCAAAGTTATCTTGCCGATTTGATTGATAACGCTGTGGTTAGCTCGCCGAACGAATTAACCTGGCTAGTGATTCTCGTGGTGTTGGAAGGACTCGTCGCAATTCCGTTGATCGCGGGCGCAATTTTATTGATGTTGCGCCGCGAGGCGCGCGGCATTGAGATTGCTGGACTGGGCTTGCTCATGTCGCTCACGCTGGTCAATCTGCTTGTGTTTTACTTTAACCAGTTTTTGTCCTTGACCAGCACCTTGAGCCAATTTGCGGTGTTGATGATGGTCCTGCATTATCGCAAACGGTTTTTGCCGCGCCCGTTGCCAAAACCCAAACCGCTCATAACCTGACCCGTTACGGGTTACGTGACCTGCCCGGTCATTGATTTATGCTTGCACGAATGTCCCGTTGCGCAAATCGCGCAACGCTTGCTCAATTTCCGCGCGCGTGTTCATTACGAATGGACCATAGCGCGCAATGGGTTCACCCAGCGGTTTGCCGGAGATGAGCAAAAAGCGCACGCCCTGGGTCGTTGTAGTGACATGCAGGGTGTCACCGTCGCCAAAGATGATGAGACGCGGCTGGGACACGGCTTCGCCGGCAAAGTTGCCCGCACCGTCGAACACATATGCGAATGCCGTATGCCCGCGTGTGATCGCGTGATCGAAAGTGGCGTGGGCGGACAAGGTGACATCGAGGTAGATTGGATCGGCGGCGATCGCGGTTACCGGGCCGTGCACATCGTCAACTGTTCCGGCAATCACGCGAATTGTTGCGCCAGCGGCGCGGTTGACAATTGGAATTTGACTCGCCGCGATTTCCTGGTAACGTGGCTGGGACATTTTTAATTTGGCAGGCAAATTGACCCAGAGTTGAAATCCTTCCATCTTGCCGGCTTGGCCTTGCGGCATTTCCTCGTGCATAATCCCGCGCCCCGAAGTCATCCATTGTGCGTCGCCTGATCCAATCGTCCCGGTGTTGCCCAGGCTGTCACGGTGGGTCACACGTCCATCGAGAATATAGGTGACAGTTTCGATGCCGCGATGTGGATGCATCGGAAAACCGGCAAGGTAATCGTCTGGGTTGGGCGAGCCAAAGTGATCGAAGAGCAAAAAGGGATCGAGATAATCAAGTTCCCGTGTGGCGATACTGCGCTTGAGCCGCACCCCCGCGCCTTCGATCACGAATTGTGGATCGATCAGGGCAAAAACATTTCTGCTGGTTGAATTCATTGCGCCTCCGGTTTCTTTGTCATTATTATACCGAGTGCGCGCACAAGATCAAGACCCGCGCAAACGCGGTGCCGATTGACGCGTGTGGTTGCGCGTGTTAGAATATCGTTGGAGGCAAAGCAGATGTGCGGACGCTTTATCGTGCTGTCTGATTTGGAGGAGGTGCAACTCACATTCGATCTCAACCAGGTCAAGACTGAGGTCAAGCCGAGTTATAATATTGCGCCGACTCAGTCGATTGCGGTGGTGGTGCGGCGCGAGGGGCAAAATATTTTGGAGGCGATGCGCTGGGGTCTGATCCCGGTGTGGGCGAAAGATGCAAGCCTGGGCGCGCGCCTGATCAATGCGCGCGCTGAAAGCCTTGCCGAGAAACCCAGCTTTAAGCGTTCGCTAAAAAATCAGCGTTGTCTGATTGTCGCCGATGGTTTCTATGAATGGCGCAAACAAGGCGCGGCGAAAATTCCCATGTTGATTCGTTTGAAATCTACCGCGCCGTTTGGGTTTGCCGGACTATACGATACATGGCAAGCGCCGTCAGGTGAGCGGATTGCTTCGTGTGCGATTATTACGACGCAACCGAATGAATTGATGCAACCGATTCATGATCGGATGCCGGTGATTTTGCCGCCGCGCGCCTATTCGACATGGCTCGATTCAGCCAATCAAGATTCTGCGAAATTAATTTCATTGTTAAAACCTTATCCTGCGGAACAAATGCGCGCATATCCTGTTTCACACTTGGTAAATTCACCTGCCAACAATTCGCCGGAATTGATTGTGCCGGTGGTGTCAGGCTAACAAGTGTCGTTGAAATTTTATCGCGTCAGCGTATTCAAACGCGCAAATCGAACGGGCGTGTTTGGGACTATCGTCCTATCTGTAAGGGTATTAATTTGAAGTATAATTGAAACTGAAGTATAATCTAGTCGCATCTATTGATTCGGAGGAAGATATGTTTACGCCAAAAATGAAACTTGCCGTTTTGAGCGTCTTTGCCATAGTTGCTTTCATTTTGTTGATGGGACAATCACCTGTGTCTGCCGCATTAGCGCCAACCGTAACCAGCGTTGCGCCTGCGGCGGCGATTACGGCAACGGTGACGATTACCCCGACGCGTGTTGTGACACCTACAGCGACGGTGGTTCCTCCGACGGCAACAAAAGTCGTTATGCCTGCGACGGCGACGGCAACCAAGCCTGCCGCGACGGCAACGGTAACAGTACCAGCGGCAACCGCGACGCTGACGGCAACCAAGCCCGCGGCGACGGCAACCATCACAGCGACAAAACCAGCCGCAACGGCGACCTTGACGCCAACGAAAGCATTACCTACGGCGACGGCAACCAAGCCCGCGGTCAAGCCCGTATCACCACGCGCAGGGACGGTGAGCTCACTCTCGACGTCGTTTGCAGTACAAAATATAGATCCGAGCACAACGGCAAATGTCAGTGCGACATTTTATGATATCACCGGTAACGTCGCCAGCACAATTACTCGGACGGT
>JBBIUF010000128.1:0-7504 GCA_037440365.1 Chloroflexota bacterium | reverse complement strand
GAATGCCATACCATCATCATACCACAAAGCCAAGCGCATGAATTGTCTAGCCGCATTGAAAATCCGCTTGCTTTCGGCTATAATCTAGCCGACCGCGAACGCACACACAGGATCGCCGCGTGGATCAATCCACCCCTAGCCAAACTCAAATCAATCAGTTGACGCAGATCAATCTCCAAGACATGCTCGATAACTTTGGCTTGGGGCAGATGCGGCGTGGGCGCGGTTTGATCGAACGCGCGCTCTGGCCGCCGGCGCAAATCTTGGCACGCCAAGTTGCGCGCCTCGATCAACGCGTGGGGCAAATCGGCTTGTCTGATGCCGCGCGCGAATTATTGATGCGCTATGTCCATCGGCTTGAGATCCGCGGCGCGGAACAGGTTCCACCGACGGGCGGCGCGCTCTTTGTGGTTAATCATCCCGGTATGACGGATACGCTCGCGTGCTTTACGAGCATCCCGCGCGCCGATTTACGCATCGTGTCGAATGATCGTCCGTTCATTCGCGCGTTGCCGAATATTGCCAGCCGCATCTTGTTCGTCTCTGATCAACCCAACGAACGGATGGCAATTGTGCGCCAAGTGTCGCGCTGGCTTGAATCTGGCGGCGCAGTCATGATCAATCCGGCAGGTAAGATCGAACCCGACCCGGCGGTGATGCCGGGCGCGCTTGCCTCGCTCGACGAATGGTCGGATAGCGTGGGCTTGTTTGTGCGGCTCGCGCCCCACACTGTTATCATACCGATGGTGGTCAGCGGCGTGATTTATGCAGGCGCGTTGACCCATCCGTTGACACGCGTGCGCCGCGCGCAACTTGATCGCGAACGCGTTGCCGCAACAATCCAAGCCTTTTTGTCAAGCACCGGCTATCTTAAATCGCGGATGAACGTCCTGGTTCAATTCGGTGCGCCGCGCCGCGCCGCCGATCTAATTCCGCTCGGCACAGCAACCGCAATCACGCGCGCGATCACGGACGCTGTGAAACCGCTAATCGAGCAATCCAAAAGCCCTGCTTTGCGCGTAACCTAGATCAAGCCCAATCCCAATGAGGTGTGCTGATGGCTCAACCCCAAACGCGTTTCGGCGCGTTGCACCTAACGATTCTCGGTTTGACCATCGCGGCGGCGCTCGTTCACTTGACCTTGAGTTTTCCCGACGCGATGTTTATCTTGAACGGACTCGGCTATCTGATGTTACTTGCCGCGCTGTTTTTGCCGCTGGCGGCGTTGACCGCCTATCGCGCGCGGGTGCGTTGGGTGTTAGTGGCGTTTACAGCCGCCACGATCCTGGGCTGGCTCGCCATCGGCGAGCGCTCACTCCTGGGTTTCGCCACCACCGCGGCCGAAGTTGTGCTAGCGATTTTGCTCGTGCTAGATGCACGGCGCCGATAGGCATGGCATCTTCTGCACCGCGTCCATTCGTCACGCTCACGTACGCGCAAAGTCTCGATGGTTCGCTGGCCGCGCAACCGGGTGTGCCGCTGGCATTGAGCGGACCGGAGTCGCGCCGGTTCACACATCAACTGCGCGCGCGCCACGACGCGATCCTGGTTGGAATCGAAACGGTGCTTGCCGATGATCCGCAATTGAATGTGCGGCTCGTCGCGGGTGCCGATCCGCGTCCGGTGCTTCTCGATAGTCACTTGCGTTGTCCAACCCGCGCGCGTTGTCTTGCCGCCGCGCGTCATCCCATCATCGCGACGAGTGAAGCGGCGGCGCTGGATCGCCAACGCGAATTGGAAGCGGTCGGCGCAATGATTGTGCGTTTGCCGTCGCGCGCTGGACAGATCGATCTGATCGCGTTGCTCGCGCAACTTGACGCGCAGGGAATCCAGACGTTGATGGTGGAAGGCGGCGCGCGCGTGATCACGAGTTTTTTGCAAGCGCGGCTGGTGGATCGCGTAACGCTCACGCTCACGCCGATCCTGGTTGGCGGCGTGCGCGCGATCACGAACCTGGTTTCTGCGCCGCCGCAGTTTCCACGTTTGCGTCAAGCAACCATCGAAACGCTCGGCCCAGATTGGATCGTATCCGGCGAAATCGAGTGGGATGCGTTATGACTTGCCGTCGTTGTGTCTGGTTCGACTCGCCCTTTCATATCGCCGTGCGCGAAGAACCAATCGCTGGACTGGCGCCAACCCAGGTACTGGTGCAAACGGTGGTTTCGGCGATCAGCGCAGGCACTGAATTGCTGTTCTATCGCAACCAGGTGCCGCCGCAAATGGCAGTGGACGCCACCATCGCCGCGCTGGCAGGCGAAACACATTATCCATTGCGATATGGTTATGCGTGCGTCGGGCGCGTGATCGAACTGGGCAACCAGGTCGCCGCCGAGTGGCGCGAGCGGCTGGTCTTTTCATTTCAGCCCCACGCCAGTCATTTCATTGCCGCTCTGGACGAGTTGCTTCCGGTGCCGCCAACCCTTTCGGCGGAGCAAGCCGCGTTTTTGCCGAATATGGAAACCGCCGTGAACCTAGTGATGGATGGCGCGCCGATCCTGGGCGAGCAAATCGTCGTGCTGGGACAAGGCGTGATCGGTTTACTGACAACCGCGCTCCTCGCGCAAATGCCGCTCGCGCCACTCGTCACGTTGGATCGTTTTGCGTTGCGGCGCAAACTCTCGCGCGACCTGGGTGCAAGCGTCACGCTCAATCCTGACGATACCGAGGCGTTGGCTCGCGCGCGCACAGTTTTGCCTGCCGCTGGCGCGGACTTGACCTACGAACTTTCCGGCGCGCCCGATGCGCTGAACTTCGCGATTCCGTTGACGGGGTTTAGTGGACGCATTGTCATCGGTTCATGGTACGGGCAAAAACACGCACAGCTCGATCTGGGCGGCGCATTTCATCGCAGTCGCATTCGCTTGATCAGTAGCCAGGTTAGCACGCTCGCGCCAGAACTGACCGGCCGCTGGAGCAAAGCCCGCCGCTTGGATGTCGCGTGGACAATGCTCGCGCGTGTGCCGCTCGACAAACTGATCACCCATCGTTTTGCGCTCACCGACGCGGCGCAAGCGTATGCTCTACTCGATCAACAGCCCGACCAAACCGTTCAAATTCTGTTCACCTATTGAGGCAAACGATGTACACCACAGCGGTTCAACGCGATTTTGTCGCCCAGCATTTTTTGATCGGCGGCGATTGGGGCGCAGAGAATCAGAAACACTCGCATCATTATCGCGTGCAATTGGAATTGAGCGGCGAGACGCTCGACGCGCATGGCTACCTGGTTGATATTGTGAACATGACGCGCGCGCTGGACGAACTGGTTGCCACCTTGCGCGATCAAACCTTGAATGATCTCGCGGTATTTGCCGGGCTAAATCCCAGCCTCGAACATCTGGCGCGGATCATGGGCACAGCGCTCGCGCAAAAAATTCATGCGCCGAACCTGGACCGCGTGCGCGTGCAAATCTGGGAAAATGAAATCGCGTGGTCAGCCTACGAAACGCGGTATCCGGTCTAGCCCGCGATGCGCGTCGGGCTGGTCATCTACGGCAGTCTGAACACGGTTTCCGGCGGCTATCTCTACGACCGGATGCTCGTCGCGTATTTGCGACGCGCGGGCGACACCGTTGAAATCATCACGCTTCCGTGGCGTAATTATGCGCGCCACCTGTCCGATAATTTTTCGGTAGATTGCTTGCGCCGCTTGCGTGACGCGCGCGTGGAAGTGCTATTACAAGACGAATTAAACCATCCCTCACTGTTTCTGATCAATCGTCGCGTGCGCGCGCGCTATCCAATTTGGTCAATCGTGCACCATCTGCGTTCCTCCGAAGCGCACCTGGCTTGGGCGAATTTTTTTTATCGCGTGATCGAGTGCGCGTACCTTGCCGGGGTGGATGGCTTGATCGTCAATAGCGAAACCACGCGCCAAACCATATCCGATCTCCTGGGACAACCCGGCTTGGCTCCTTCGATCGTGGCGTATCCAGGGGGCAATCGGTTTAATTCACAAATTTCCACCGCGCAGATTGTCGCGCGCACGCACGCGACCCTGCCGCTCAAAATTTTATTCATCGGCAATTTAATTCCGCGCAAAAATCTGCACGTCTTGCTTGCGGCGCTCGCGCGTTTGCCTGACGCAGAATGGGAATTGACCATCGTCGGCAATCTGCGCGCGGACGAACACTATGCGCGCGCGATCCAACAGCAGATTCAGACCCAGCGTTTAGCGAACGTGCGGTTGCGCGGCGCGCTCCCGGATCGCGAATTGGCAAGCGTCCTCGCGCAAAGCAATGTGCTGGCTGTGCCATCGGATTACGAAGGATTCGGGATTGTTTATCTCGAAGCGATGAGTTTTGGCGTGCCGCCAATTGCTACGACGAGCGGCGCGGCGCGCGAGTTGATCACCGATGGCGTCAATGGTTTGCTCGTGCCGCCGAATGATGCCGCCGCACTTGCCGCGCGGTTGCTGGCATTGTGCACCGACCGCGAACGCTTGGCGCAAATGAGTCTTGCCGCGCGCGCGCGTTTTCTCGTGCATCCAACCTGGGACGAAAGTATGGCAAAAATTCGCACTCGCCTCATTGAGCTGACCCAATGAAATCACTCGATCTCTATGCCCATTACCTTGCCGCGAAAAAAACAATTGACGACCGCGCGCTGAATCGGAATGTGTGGGATGCGCTAGCGCGCACGTTACCACCCGCCACACCTGCCGCGCCGTTGCGTGTGCTGGAAGCCGGCGCGGGCATCGGTACGATGCTGGAGCGACTGACCATGCGCGGCGTGTTGACGCACGCGATCTATACCGCGATTGATGCCGATGCCGAAAGTATCGCCGAGTTGCATCAACGGTTGTTGGCGTGGGGCGCGCGGGATGGCTGGTCGGTGACCGCTCTGCCATCCGACAACCCCGCCGTACGCCGTGCGCAGTTGCGCGCCAACACGCGGGAGATTGTCGTCGAAACCCAGGTTGCGGATATGCTGGCAGTGATCGCCGACGCGCACATGCACGCAACCCAGGATGTGTTGATCGCGCACGCTTTTCTTGATCTGCTCGATCTGCCGCGCGGCTTGCCTGCACTCTTGGCTTTGCTTGCTCCGCGCGGCTTGTTTTATTTTACGATCAATTTTGATGGCGCAACAATTTTTGAACCGGCGATTGATCCCGCGTTCGACGCCGAGATCGAGCGGCTCTATCACGTGACGATGGATACGCGCGTTACAAACGGCGCGCCTGCTGGCGACAGCCGCACGGGGCGGCATCTGTTTCAACTGTTGCGGCAAGCCAACACCACATTGATCGAAGCGGGGAGTTCAGACTGGGTTGTCTTTGCTGGCGCGCACGGATTTTCGGATGCTGAAACATTCTTTTTGCATTTCATCGTGGACACGGTAGACCACGCGTTGCGCGATCATCCGGCATTGGCGCAACGACGCACGCAATTTGATGCATGGATCGCCGAACGGCATCGGCAAATTGAGGATGGCACGCTGGTATATATCGCGCACCAACTCGATTTTATCGGACGGCGTTAACTCGCTCTGTTGCGCACCGCGGGAAAGCTAATTGAGTGGGCAAGTGGTTTGTGCTTGACCTCTATTCAAATTCGATTTGACACAGGCCTAGAGGTGTGATATATTCTAAAGCGTTCGAGGGGGCGTGGTGTAGCGGCCTAACATGCAGCCCTGTCAAGGCTGAGATCGCGGGTTCGAATCCCGTCGCTCCCGCAGCGGTAACTTTCGAGAAATCGAAAGTTACCTTTTTTTATGCCCTCATCGGTCAACAAGAAGGGCGGTAGTGGTGCGGGTTCGACGTCTTTGCCCTCGCGATCTTTCAACCCTTCGCGGACCCAAATCAAATATTGGGGGCGAATCCACAACGCGATCATATTCTCCCCTTGCACCCACACACGCTCCAAGACCAGCTTCATGATACGCTGGCGATCCTCGGCACTGCCTTCACTCCACAATCGTTTGAAATCCTTGAGTAGTTTGTGCGCCTCGACCAACTCATCACGTGCAATGGGTTGCAATTGAGCAAGTTGCGTTTTGAGTTCCTCACGCCGTTCGACGTATTCTTGTTCTTGAATAAACCCCATGTCCCACCGATAATCCAGACGGTCAATGATGCCTTTGATCTCGTCAATGCGTTCCCCAAGGTTCTCCTGACCAATCAATTCGCCGATGGCATTGGCGGTGGTTTCTTTGTATTCATCGGGCAGATGCAGTTCACTGAGGAAACCACCGACTTGTTCTTCGATGAGATCCGCCTGGATGCCTTTCTGCTCACACCCATTCGTCCAATCGATTTGACCGGAGCAACGATAGTAGCGGCGACCCTGGACCGTTTTCTGCGCGCGCATCCGCGCGTTGCAATGACCGCAATACAAGATGCCAGCAAGAGGATAGGTGACCACATTGCGGACAGGCGTGCGGCGACCAGTAGCGAGACTGCGAACGTGTTGGCAGCGGTCGAATAATTCTTGCGTGATGAGCGCCGGATGTTTTCCTGGGAACCATTCGCTTTTGATGGATTTATCCCGGCGACCGTTCCCTTGTTTTTTGTAATTGGTGTAGCGAATCTCTCCCAGGTAGGTGCGATTCTGGAGCATCGGGCGAACCATCTCGCGACCGAATGGGCTTCCAGTCTTGGACTGGAAGCCCTGATCGTTGAGGAGCTTGGCGATCTCGCGATCACTATATTTGCCGCTCGCGTATTCATCGAACGCAAGTCGCACCCCTTCGGCTTCGTGTTCGTTGATGGTGAGAATGCCTTCTTTGGTTTTGTCGTAACCGAACGGGGGCAGGTTATTGTGCTTGCCCTGGAACGCTTTTTCACGTTTGCCTTTTTTCGTTTCGGTGCTGAGGTTGCGACTGTACCATTCGGCGACGAGTTCGAGGACGCCCTCGGTCAACATGCCGGCGAGACTGTCTTCGTCTTCCGAGAGTTCGGTGACGGAAAAGACTTTGATGCCCAGGTCGGCGCGGAAAAGGGATTTGTAGACGCTGGCATCGCGGCGATTGCGGGCGAGCCGGTCGAACTTGTGGACGATGATCGCGTCGAATTGATTGTGGTGAGCATCGCGCACCAGTTCTTGAAACGCCGGGCGATCATCGGTGGTACCGGTGAAGGCTTCGTCTTCATAGAAGCGGACGATGACCCCGGTGAGGTCATTTTTTTGTTGGGCGACCCAGAGACGGATCGCATGTTTTTGCGCGTCGAGCGAATAGTTGCCGCGCTGATCTTCCGAACTGATGCGAACATAACCGACGTAACGCATGAGGGGCTCCTTTCGAGAATGTTCCTCTCGCAGAGTTAGAGCGTTTGAATCTTGGGTGTTAGACCCGGTTCGAGTAAAGTTTCAAATATTGGGTGTTCTGGCTCGCTTGGCTGTTTTGCGAGATGCGGGTTTCGCCTGGGTTTGTTTTGAGCGGACCTGGCGGTTCTTACGGCGCTCTTCCGCCTGAACCTTACGAAACCACTCGGCCGCGGATTCCAAGAGATGGTGAACACACTCCTGAATCGATTTGAACATTTCCTCATCCTCGGGCGTCG
>JBBIUF010000127.1:0-7534 GCA_037440365.1 Chloroflexota bacterium | reverse complement strand
CAAAATCCAGAACGACAATCTCAACAAATGGTTAAAAGCGAACAAGCCAGGTTATTCGTTGCGCGACGTGGCGCTCCAAGCCGCGTCTGGTTCCGGTTCAGGCGCGCAGAGTTTTTTGGGACCCACCGATACCACCACGCCCGAAAAACGCGGCGTGCCCAAATGGACGGGCACACCGGAAGACGCCGCGCAAATGGTCACGGCGGCGATGCGTCACCTCGGCGCGGCGACCGTTGGCTTTGTGCAACTCGACACCAACACCACGGAAAAATTGATCTACGCGAATGATCCGGACGGCAAGGAAATGCAAATTGCGTCAGAAGACGACAAGAAACGCGTCATTCCGAAAAAGGCGCGCTGGGTCATTACCTACACCGTGCAAATGTCGGAAGAGACGCTCAAGCGCGCGCCGACGATCCTAGGCGCGCAAACGACGAACCTGACCTACACCCGCAATCGCAACATTCAGTTGCGCTTGCAAACCTTTTTGAAATCGCTGGGCTATATGGCGCTGGGCGAATCCAGTACCAACGCGCTCGGCATCGCGCCGGCGTTTGCCGTGATGGCGGGCTTGGGCGAAGAGTCACGCTTGAATCGTCTCATCACGCCGGAGTACGGTCCGATGGTACGCACATTCAAGCTCATTACCGATCTACCGCTTGCCCCGACGAAACCGATCAACGCCGGCATCATGGAATTTTGCAAGTACTGCAAGACCTGTGCCGAAGTGTGTCCGTCGAAAGCGTTGAGCATGGATACCGAACCAACTTGGAACGTGCGTGGCGGTTGGAACAACCCAGGTCACAAGGCATTCTTTGAGGACTCGACCAAGTGCCGGACGTACTGGTACCAAATCGGCACCAACTGCGGCACGTGTTTCGCGGTGTGTCCCTTTGCGGGGAAAGACAAAGCCCTGGTGCATCAGATTACCAAAGCCCTGGTCGCTGGCGTACCCGTCTTTGACGGTGCGCTCAAATCGATGCGCGATATGGCGTATGGTGTGCCGCCCGCCGATGGCACGCCGATCAAAGACCCCGACACATGGTGGAGACTCGACTTGCCCGAATACGGTATCGACACCACGCGCGGACACTCGAACGTCTAGGAGGAACAAGATGGATTGGTTAATTTTGGGAATCGTGATCGGCTTGGGCACGTGGGCGCTCGCCGCGTGGACACGCGCACGCAAACTCAACCTCGTTTGGTACGAATGGTTGCTCATCGCTATTGCCGTTGCGTTCGTGCTCTTGGCGTACCAAAACTATACGGCGACGATGGCAGAGTTGGAACCGCAAGCAGGTCCTTTCATGCTACTCGCGTTTGGTTTACCAGCTTTGGTCTGCGCTGTTGCCGCTGGATTCCTCGTCTGGCGAAAGCAACAACCAGCTCGTCCAGCCGTCAAAAGCTAGGAAATTGAAAAGGTGCGAGCGAAAGTGCTCGCACCTTTTCAATTTGGATTTATTGGAGTACGCATGCATCTGAAATCATTGACTCGTCGAGAATTTATTACGGTAGTTGGTGCGACGACTGGCTTGGGTATTGCTTACTGGATTCTGCATCCGCACCCCACTTTTGCGAGTGTGCTTCCACCTGGGGCACATACGTCGCTCATTTTTTTCAACGCGACGTGTTCGCGTTGCGGCAAATGTGTTTCGGCGTGTCCGCACGATGCGATTCGCCAAGATAACCTGGGACTGCCGTACGTCAATGGCATTAGCGGCTGGTGCGATTTTTGTATGAAATGTGCGGAGGCCTGTCTGACTGGCGCACTGCGACCAGTCGATCCGAAAACGGCGGTCCTGGGTGTCGCCGAAATAAATCAGGACCGGTGCATTGCCTGGATTCGCTCGGGCTGTCGTTTATGCTATGAAAAATGTCTTGACCTTCGCCAAGCCATTCACGTCGATTCGGAGTATCGCCCTATCGTTGACGCGCCCAAGTGCAATGGTTGTGGTGCATGCGTCAATGTCTGCCCGCAACCTAGTATCGATCGGCAAGACAAAAATCTAGGCAAGGCAATCTCGCTTCAGCAGGTTTGAAATGGAAACGACATCACAAACTCGTCCGGTTGTCAAAAAGAAAAATATGACCTCGTCACGCTGGAGTCGAATCCAAATCCTGACGACACTCGGCGCACTGGGTTTGATTATCGTCAGCGCGCGCATGGGCTGGGGACTGGGAAGTTTTTCGACCTTTGGCTGGGGACCATTTGAAATTGCGTGTCCACTTGGCGTCGCGCAAATCATGGCGGCAACACAAACGATTGTGCCTGCCCTTGTAATCGCCGGTCTCGTTGGAGTTCTGGTTACAATTTTATTCGGGCGCGCATTTTGTGGTTGGCTCTGCCCAGGACGATGGTTGTTTAATCGTGGACCGCGTACCGCGAAAACACCATGGAAATATCGCGCTTGGGTGCAAGGCGGCATCATTGCCACCGTGCTTGGCGCGGCCGTTACGTTTCACAATCCAGTCTTTTGCATCATCTGTCCCGTTGGATCGATTTGTCGTGGCGCGATGGTAGCAGGGACTGGGGGCAGTATCTTACCAAGCGTCGGTTGGCTCAGCGCGTTGTTTAGCGTTGAGTGGTTGAGTGGCCGTTCGTGGTGCCGCGATTTGTGTCCGGTGGGCGCAACACTAAGCCGAATCAGCGCACTCAATCCCTTTATCAAAGTCCAAGCCAATCCCGAAAAATGTCACCCCTGTCTAGCGTGCATGAAAAAATGTCCCGAAGGTGTCAATCTCAGTCAATCGCCCGACCTGTCGACCTGCACAAAATGTTTTGCGTGCCAAGGCACCTGTCCACGCGGTGCGGTGGAAGTAAAATTAAGAGGATAATCATTCATCAACTTGATTCCAAGACTCGGGCAAATGGTAGCATGGCGCGGCTCGCGATTATCTCTGATACGGCTCTTCCATATACGGGTTGCGAAGAAACGTCTCAAATCATCCACATTTTCTTACGAAAATCTTTCTTCCGTCCACGGATCACCGCGCATGTGATATCCGTATCCTTCCCAAAATCCGGCGCGGTCGTTCGCCATAAATTCGATGCCGCGCAACCATTTGGCTGATTTCCAAAAGTACAGATGCGGCACGAACAAGCGCAACGGATAACCGTGATCGGGTTCGAGCGGCATGTCGTTGTACTTGTACGCGAGCATCGCGTTTTCATCCGCGAGCATTTCATCCAGCGGGACGTTCGCGGTGAAATCGAAATCGCAGTGCGCCATGACGAATTTCGCTTCGGGTTTCGGCTTGACGGTTTCCATCACCCAGGACCAGGGAATGCCTTCCCAGGTCGTATCGAACTTGCTCCAGCGTGTGACGCAGTGAATGTCGGTGACGGTGCGCAGGGTTGGTAATTTCACAAATTCATCCCACGTCAGTCGAATCGGGTTTTCGACCAGTCCCCAGATTTTCAAATCCCAGGTTTGGGGGTCAAAGCGCGGCACACTGCCATAATGCAGAACGGGGAATTTATCGGTGAGATATTGACCGGGCGGCAAGCGTCCGCCTTGCGGATCGAATGGGCGCGTGGGCTTGGCGCGCTTGAGGCGGAATACTTTATCGAGTGGATTATCCATCAACGTCTCCTTTTGGATTCAATCGTGGGATAAAAAAACGTGGGGTGATTTTTCCCCACGTCATTGTTGCCAGAATTATAATCGTCCCAACAGACTTGTCAACCGCATATTACTGGGTGCCCCACAAATCAAATCGTTCATAGCCGTCCGTGATCGCAAAGGTGCGTTGCAGGTTCGGGTGGGTGAGCGTGACCCGCGACGACCACCACAGCGGCGCAATGGCGGCATTGTCCTCGTTCAAGTTTTGTTCGGCGGCGCGGTAGAGCGCGCGGCGTTTCGTAATGTCCACTGCTTGCGCGGCCGCGTTCACGGCTTGGTCGAATGGCGCGGATGCCCAGCCCGTGTAATTATCTGTCGAGTGTGTGAGAAAGACGTTGGCGAAATTCGCCGCGTCAGGATAATACGCGCAATAACCCAGCCGAAAAATTTGCGGGGGATCATTGCGTAACGTTTGCGTGTAACTTTTCCAGTCCAGTGCGCTGACGCGCACTTCGACGCCGAGATTGTTTTTCCACATTTGCACAATTGTTTCGGCGATCAGTTGAAACGTGTCGTTGGTGTTGACCCCGAGCGTGATCGGCGGCAGGCGTCTAGTGACATAGGTGGATTGGCGCATATAATCGCGCGCTTGATTCACGTTAAACGCGAGTGGTGCGCCGAGTGTATCCGAAAGATCGAGTCCCGCGTAGATGCCTGGGCGGATGAACCAGCGCGCCGGTTCACCCAGTTTGACGACACTACTCACGAGTGTTTCGCGATCGATCGCGGCGATAAACGCTTTACGGACAAACGGATCGTCGAAGGGCGCTTTTTTGGTGTTAAAGCCGTAATAGTGTGTGCAGAGGGTTGGCACGGTTTGCAATTGGGTCTTGACCAGCGGATCGTTTTTTAATTGTTCCGCGTCGTCTGCCGTCAAACCGCCATACGGATCGAGCGTATCGAGATTGCCTTTGCGATATTCATCGAGCGCGGTCGCGGGATCGGCGAACATGAATAAATGGATGCGTTGAATCCGCACATCGTTGGCGTCGTACCAGTACGGATTTTTTTGCAGAATCATTTCACGGTTATGCGACCAGCGTTCTAGCACGTACGGACCATTCGTCCACACCGTCCCCGGTTCGGTCCACACGACGCCGCCCGCTTCGACTTGCTCGCGCGGTTGCGTACGCACGAGCCACGTGCTGACGATACTGGGAAAATAACTGGCGGGGCGTGTCAACGCAAAGCGCACGGTCGTATCGTCGGTGGCTTGGACGCCGAGGGCGTCGAACAAACGCTGGAATTCAGCGTCACTGGTTTTTTTGGGATCGGCGGCGCGCAAGGGTTCAGCGCCGCGAATCAGCGGCGCAAAATAATCGGCAAAGCCAGAGCCGTTGCGCGGATCAAACACGCGGCGCACGCTATAGACAATATCCTGTGCGGTCACCGCCCGGCGCGTTTCAACTTTGTTTGCCGCTGGATTATAGCGCACCCAGATCGCGTCGCCGCGCATTTTGAATTCCCAGAGCAACCCATCGGGCGAGACTGCCCACGAAATTGCGAGTGCGTGTTCAGGCGCGCCGGTCGCCGCATCGGTGTTGACCAGGCTGTCGAAAATCATGCGCGTGATTTGTTGCGAGCCAGGATCAGTGGCGAGTGCGGGATCAATTGTGGCGGGTTCGACGCCGAGGTTGAGGTTGACATCATGCTGAACCGTGTCGGCGACATTGCGGCAACCGACGAGCCAGAGCGTCAGGGCGAGAAAGCTCAGTGTAACGAATTGAGCGAAACGAGATGAAGCAATCATTGGCAACGATTATAGCATAGAACCGCGCGCCGAAAAAATCTAGGTTGACAGATTTAGCTGAATCGCTAGAATGAAATTGCCGTGTGTCTTTAGCCTGCCGTGAACGTTGGGGTTGTTCACGGCGTTTGCATTTTGAGAAACTTATGCTCAACCAACTGGGTCTGAATCGGAATCTGATTGTCATTTGCGGCACGATTTTTGTCAATGTCTTTGTCAAATTCTTGTGGTACTCGTTACTGCCATTGTACTTGCGTACGCTCGGCGCAAACGATTGGGAGATTGGCATTGCATTTACATTGATCGTCGTGGCGCAAACGCTGGTGGCGATTGTGGGCGGCGCGCTTGCGGATCGCTTTGGTCGCCGCGCGATGATTGCTCTGCCGACCCTGGCTTCGGGGCCGCTCTTTATCATTGCCGCGCTGACGGATCAGTGGCTGGTCGTCGTGGCGATGATCATCGGCGCAAATATCTTGAGCGCATTGCAATCGCCGGGGCTGAATGCGCTCGTGATGGAATCTGCTGGAGCGAGCCAGATTGCGCGCGCGTTTAGTTTTACCGAGAGTGCGGTTCTGCTGGCATTGATTCTGGGTCCGCTCGCGGGCGCGGCGTTACTGGGTGCGTTCAACATTCCGGCGATGATGATCGTGACGGGCGGCGCGTTCATTGTGACGGGCGTGGTGCGGCAATGGGGTTTGCGGGACGCGGCCCAGCGCACGGTGGGCGCGGCGTTGCCGAAATTGCGTTCGGCGCTTGACGCGAATGTGCGTTGGTACATCATCATTGGCGCGTGCACCTCGGCGGCGTTTGCGATTGTGTTCGGACCCTACTTTGCGATTCTGGCGCGCGATGCGTGGCATAACAGCGAAGCCGAGATCAATATCTTGTGGGCGGCGGGCAGTGGCGCGTCGTTGCTGGGAATTTTGTTGGGGCGTCTGAGCGATCGCTGGGGCGCGCGCCCGGTTTTTGTACTTGGCGCGCTTGGTTTTGGCGTCGGCGCAATTGCCTGGGGACTTGCGCCGACGTGGCAAACGGGTTTGTTGCCATTGCTGATTGCGTTTGGCTTTAGCGAAGCGATGTTTATCGCGCTGATGGCATTGCAAGCCAGTATTACAACGCCCGCCACGCGCTCGTCCGTGATTGGCATTATGACCACAGCCACTGGGTTGATTGGCGGTTTGGGTCCAACCCTGGGGGCTTGGCTGATTGCGCTCGGCGGCAACGGTTTGCCGTTCATGGCCGCGGGGGTGATGGGACTGGTTGCAACTGTGGCGGTAGTGCCGATTCGCAAAAAAAATGTCGGGACGTTAGAATAAACATCCCGACAAAATTTATACTAGATATTGGCGAAACCAGTTGAGCGATTTTTTCCACGCGTCCTGCGCCGCATCGGCTTTGTAAATGTGCGGGCGCGAGTCGTTGAAAAAAGCGTGTTCCGCGCCGGGATAGATATGCACCTCGTGCGGCACCCCAGCTTTTTGCAACTCGGCTTCAAACGCGCGCGCGGCTTCCGGCGGAATGCCTTGATCTTTTTCGGCGTAGAGACCCAGGACCGGCGCGCGGAGTTTCGCCGTGTCTGCCGCGTCAAGCGGGCGACCGTAAAACGCAATCGCCGCGCCGATGTCGGCGGATTCCGCCGCGGTGGAAAGCGATAGCCCGCCACCCATGCACCAACCCACCGCGCCGATTTTTTTCGGCGCAACCTGGTTTAGCGCGATCAGATATTTCGCCGCCGCCGCGATCTCTTGCACCGCGCGTGCGCGATCCAACCCCATCGCGAGTTTGCGCGCTTCGTCCGGCTCCGCCGCCGCTTGGCCGTGATACAAATCCGGCGCGAGCGCAATAAACCCTTCACGCGCAAAACGTTCTGCCACGTCTTTGATATGCGGCACCAAGCCCCACCATTCCTGGATCACGACAATCGCCGGATGTTGCGCGGCATCGTCTGGCTGCGCGAGATACCCCGGCGTGGTATGGGCGTTCACTGGAAAATCTATCATGCGAGTTTTGAGATTCATAATCCTCCTTTGCGTTGAATTATATGTCGTGCGCGCGGGTTTGAACAGCCCCCTTAGCTAGACTTTATCCATTTGAAATAAACACAAAAGCAGGGTAAGCTATGGTATCTTCCGCCAAGAGGATAGCCAATGCTGACCCTGCCTAG
>JBBIUF010000126.1:0-7825 GCA_037440365.1 Chloroflexota bacterium | reverse complement strand
TCTATCACGATTACAAGGTCATCGTCGCCGCTGGCACAAGCGCGGGCATTGGCGTCAAAGCATTGCCGCCCGTTCTGGAAGCAATGGACGACCCGTTGAAAACGAAAACGATTACGCTCTCGTGTATGAAGCTGACGACAGGCGTCACCATTCGCCCCTGGACAGGCATCTTTATGCTCCGCAGTACGTCCAGCCCCGAAACGTATTTTCAAGCGGCGTTTCGCGTGCAATCGCCGTGGACGATCAAGAATCCCGATGGCGATGCGCCGAATGAAGAAGAGATTGTCAAGGAAGAATGTTATGTGTTTGATTTTGCGCCTGACCGCGCATTGCGCCAGATTGCGGATTATGGTTGCCGCTTGAACGTGGATGATAAAACGAATCCTGAAACCAAGGTTGCCGAGTTTATTAGTTTTCTGCCTGTGCTGGCGTATGACGGTAGCACGATGAAACAAATCGATGCGGCTGGCATCTTGGATATGGCGATGAGCGGCACAACAGCGACCTTGTTGGCGCGACGCTGGGAAAGCGCACTGCTCGTGAACGTGGACAATGACACGCTCAAAAAGTTGATGGACAATCAAGCGGCTCTTGATGCGTTGATGAGCATCGAAGGATTCCGTCGGCTCAATCAAGACATCGAGACCATCATCAACAAATCCGAAGCCGTGAACAAGATGAAACGCGAGGCGAACGACAAGAAATTGTCGGCGAAACAAAAAGAGGAAATGACCGAAGCCGAAAAGGAATACAAGACCAAGCGCAAGCAGATTCAAGAAAAGCTCATCAAGTTTGCCACGCGCGTTCCCATCTTTATGTACCTCACCGACTATCGCGAGCGCACCTTGCAGGATGTCATTACGCAACTTGAACCTGGGCTATTTAGAAAAGTGACGGGGCTGAACGTCAAGGATTTTGAATTGCTCGTGAGTCTCGGCGTATTCAACAGCGCACTGATGAACGATGCAGTCTACAAGTTCAAGCGTTACGAAGATGCCAGTTTGGTGTACACGGGTTTGGATAAACACAAGGAGCAAGACGTAGGTCTGTATGACACCGTGTTGAGCGCAGACGATTATCGCACCGTGTTTGAGAATCAGGAAGAGTACAAATAAAAATGAGCGGCGAGCCATCACGACTCGCCGCTCAACGTTTGTCACCCCAGAGAATTGTTGTATAATCCGCGCTGTTTGCAAAGGAGTGATGAATTGATGAAATGGTTTTCGATTCCCAAAAACCGATTGATGCTGATTGCGGGCATCGTTTGGTCCATTGCGGGCATCATGGTTTGCGTTGTTGGAATTCCTCTGCTGTTAGACCTGGGCGCGACCGAAGAGATCCTATATCCACTCGCACTCGTCGTCTTTGTCATCTTTTACTTTTTGATCTTTTCGCGCCTTGTGACCAAACACACCAAGCGCATTCAGGCGCGCCCCGAAAAACGTCTGCCCATTTGGGATTTCTTCGACGCTTCGTCGTACATTGTCATGGTCATTATGATGGGCGGCGGCATGTGGCTTCGCGTCTCGCGGATCATTCCACCTGGGATGATTGCGTTTTTCTACAGTGGACTGGGAACTGCGCTATTCTCTTGTGGCGTACGTTTCCTAGGTGTCTTTTATCGTAAAGACGTATTGCTTGTGCCAGTAAAGATTGACGGCGAGTCGGAATGACTCGCCGTTCGTTTTTCTTTCGCGATCTAAATCTTTCCGCGTTACAATGCCTCCGCCACCAACGCCACCCTATCCTTCCGCGCAATCTTTTCATCCACGCTCAACGCCCAGGAAGTTCGATTTGTTGTTGCACCAATAGAAAAACTGGTTGAGACGCAAGTATCGGCAAGTGAGCTTGAATGAATGATGGCAATGATGCGCTTGACAAACACTTTCAACCGAGATAGTATCCAAGCATGAAAAACAATAAGAAAAAATTGTCCGCCGAACAACGCAAAGAACTCTTCGGAACATTGCAAGCCCGTTTTGAGAAAAACCTGCACCGCCATAAAGGTCTGGCATGGGTCCAAGTCCAAGCCAAGCTAGAAGCGAGCGCTGAAAAACTGTGGTCACTCGCCGAAATGGAACGAACCGGCGGCGAACCCGATGTGGCGGGTCATGATCAACAGACGGGCGAATATATTTTTTACGATTGTTCAGCGGAAACGCCCAAAGACCGCCGAAATATTTGCTATGACCGTCAAGCGCTCGATTCACGGAAAGAATTTAAACCCAAAGACAGCGCTATGGATCTGGCAGTTGCCATGGGCATCGAGATGTTGACCGAAGAGCAATATCGCGAGTTGCAGAAACTTGGAAATTTTGATACGAAAACGTCGAGCTGGTTGAATACACCGCCTGAAATTAGAAAACTCGGCGGCGCCATCTTTGCCGATCGCCGCTATGACCATGTCTTTGTATATCACAATGGCGCGGAATCATACTATGGCGGCAGAGGATTCCGTGGCGCGCTCAGGGTTTAGATCAAGCCAAGCCCAGACACCCAAAACAAAAATGAGCAGCGAGTCAAAAAGACTTGCCGCTCATTTTACTTTCCGATAGAAGCAATCCGTGTGGCTACAAACTCTCCACTACTAACTCGGCAATATCCTTCCGCGCCAGTTTCTCGTCCACGCTCAACGCTTTCGCGCCGTCGTCGAGCATTGTCATACAGAACGGACACGCGGATGCGACGGTGTTCGCGTTGACCGCCATCACATCCTCCACGCGCTTGGTGTTGATGCGCGTGCCGGTATTTTCTTCCAACCACATCCGCCCGCCGCCGCCGCCGCAACACAAACCATTCGCGCGCGAGCGCGGCATCTCAACCAGGTTCACGCCGCTGAGCGCTTGCAGAATTTGGCGTTGCGGATCGTAAATGCCATTGTAGCGACCCAGGTAGCAGGAGTCGTGATAGGTGACCGTCTGTTGCAAGGCTTGCGATAATTTGAGTTTGCCGTTACCGATCAGTTCCGCGATCAATTGCGTGTGGTGAATCACCTCAAACTTGCCATCGAATTGCGGATACTCGTTCTTGAGCGTATTCAAACAGTGCGGACACGCGGTGACGATGCGCTTGAAACGATATTGCTTGATATTTTCGACATTCTCCGCCGTTGCCATTTGATACAGATATTCGTTGCCGAGCCGCCGCGCGGATTCGCAGTTGCACCGTTCTTCTTGCATCACCGCAAATTTGACGCCCGCCGCTTGCATGATCCTGACAAACGCCTTGGTGATTTTCTGCGCGCGCTGATCGTACGCGCCCGCGCATCCGACCCAGTACAGCACCTCGTATTCCACTCCGGCTTCCGCGAGCGGCACAGCCAAGCCGTCCGTCCATTTCAATCGATCGGTCTTGGGTAACCCATACGGATTCCCCTGCCGCTCCATCGAGTCCATCGTTTTGTTCGACGGCGACTGGGGCGCGCCTTCGGATAACGTGAGATAGCGGCGTAGATCGATAATCGTGCCAAGCTGGTCAATCGCTACTGGGCACGCATTCACGCACCCCATGCAGGTCGTGCAATCCCACAATTCTTGCGCGTCAATCACCGCGCCGTGAATCGCGCCGGGAGTTTGCGCGTGCGAGAGTTCAAACATTTTGACGATGATATTTTTCGGCGACAAGGCTTTGCCCGTCATCGCCGCCGGACACGCATCCTGGCATCGCCCGCATCGCGTGCACGCATCGAAATCGAGCAATTGCTTCCACGTAAATTCTTCGAGCTTGCTGATGCCAAACGATTCCTGCTCTTCGATGTTTTCAATTTTCGCAATCGCGCCCGCCGGTTCGAGTTTCTTGAAAAACGTATTGGCGGACGAAACAAACACGTGCGCCATTTTGGTAAACGCGACCGTGCCGATGAACACCAGCGCGGCGAGCGCGTGAAACACATAGATCGAGCGATGCACCGACGCCAGCGCGGCGGGATTCAGCGACGCGAATAAACGCGAGAGGGGCCAGCCGATCACCGAGCATGTGGTGCAATACATCGCGGGTTGCAAATTTTCGGCGGGCATCACCGCCAGCCGCAAGGCTTCGATGATAAACCCGGTCAGCACGATGAACAAGAGCGAGCCGATGATCCACAAATCTTCGCGAAAGAAGCGCTTGCCCGAACGTCCATCGAGCCGTTCCGGCTTTTGTCCATAGCGAATGAAAAATGCAATGGCCAAACCCATGAGTGCGAGGAGACCAAAAAGATCGAGCGTGGTTTTGTAAAATTCGTAAAAGCCGTCTTGCAATAAACGCCACTGGTTGCCGTTGATCAAGGGACGGGTAATGTCCCAGTCAATCGTCGCGAGCGCAGTGCCGATGAATAAAACCACCATGCCCCACATGATGCCCAGGTGCATAATGCCGGCGGGTTGGATGTCCAGCGCAACTTTTTTCGTCGCCACGCCAAACGTCAGCCACTGTTTGAGCCGCGCGCCCAGCGGACGCCACTCGAATTTGCCTTTGCCTTTGCGCCAATGCTGAATCTTGAGCCACATGCCGTAAGCAAAAACGATCACGGCGAATAGTCCGCCTAGGTAAACGGCAATTTGCAACCAGCCGGGGATATTCCAAAACGTGGGGCGGCAGATGAGACCGGGGGGACACGCAAACTCGGGCATGGCTAACCTCCATTGGTTAGTTTTCAGTATCTAGTAAAATCAGTGTTCATTAAATCGCAGAGGATGCGCTCTGATTTATTGAACACTGATGGCTTGGCGGCTACTGTTCGACGCCACCCTTGATCGGTGGAATCGCGGCGTATAAATTACCGGGGTCCTGCATTGGACGCGGCGTGCTTTGATCGGACGCGGGTGGCGCGACGAGAAGTTTGTCTTTCGTGATAATTGCATCGCGCCGATGATAGAACGACAATTCGTAATCATGCTCAAGGACAATCGCGCCGGTGGGACACGCTTCTTCGCAAAAGCCGCAATAGATACAGCGCATTAAATTAATTTCATAGCGCTCCGCGTAGCGCTCGCCCGGTGAAAAACGTTTTGCGTCCGTTTGCTCCGCGGGCTCAACATAGATCGCATCCGACGGACACGCGGCGGCGCACAGCGAACAACCAATACATTTTTCCAAACCGTTCGTGTGCCGCTTGAGTTCGTGCCGCCCGCGAAAGCGCGCGGCAACGGGACGTTTCACTTTGGGATATTGAATCGTGACCGGCGGGACAAACATTTCCCGCAATGTCACCGACATGCCTTTAATCATTGCGCCAATGTCTGGGAATGTCATTTTACCTTCTCCACCTTGACTTGCGCGCCTACCGGCAACACTCCCGTACCATCCAAATAATTCGCCATCAACACCACACCCGGTGGAACGCGGCCATCCACCCGCGCGTTCACTTCCAAGGTGCGCGCATCGAATGTCACACGCACACGCGCGCCGTTCATAATACCCAGGTCTTCCGCGTCATGCGAATTGATTTCGATGAATGCGGCGGGCACACGCGGCTGAACGATTTGCGTCTTGCTCACAAGCGTGCCGCGATCATACAGCGATCGCGCGACTGCCAATGTCTTTCGTCCTTGGCTTGTCGTCGCCGTGCGCGCGGGTTCATTCCACACCAGATCGAATTTCGCCGCCGCATCACGCTCCGCGACGCTTGCCCATTGCTTGCCGCTCGACACATTGCCGAGTTCGCCCATCGCAATCTCAGTCGGCTCATGACTCGGATTACCCTGCCCATACGGCATGCGCGGGGTGATCACATTTTCCGCAAGCGCGGCAGGTGTCATCCCAGCATATAACGGCACGGTCGCCGCAATCTCGGCCAGCACCGCCGCCGCATTCTGGTATTCCGCTTTGGCGCCAAGCCGTTTCGCGATCTCCGCGACGATCCACCAATCGGGTTTCGCTTCGCCGGAAACTTTGAGCGCGGCGCGGAACAACTGCACGCGGCGCTCCGTATTCGTAAATGTGCCATCGCGTTCGGCGAACGATTGCGCCGGCAGAACCACATCGGCTTGTTTCGCCGTTTCAGTCAAGAACAAGTCTTGGACAACCAGAAATTCCGGCTTGGCGAAACCAGCTTCATTCGCCGGATCGCACGCCATCACATACAAGCCGCGCACTTGGCCCGCCGCCATCTCGCGCGCCCACAAGCCCTTGGCATCCACTTGCGCGCGACCGACGCCGTGATCTGAGATCAAACCAAAATCCAGCGCGCCAGTGGAATTGTTGTGCGGATACAACGCGATCAAGCCATTGTTCACGCGACCCACGTGACCGGTGATGAGCAACAACGCCGCGATCCCAGAGGTGACCGCGAGATCGTTTTGCTGTGCCACCATCGCTTCGCGTCCGTAGAGAATCAGCGCATCCGGCGATTTGGCAAACGCGCGCGCCGCATTCCGAATTGCATCCGCGCTCACGCCGGATAACTCGGCGCATTGCTCAACCGAACAAGTCGCCAACGATTTTTTGAACGCATCTAAATTTTGGACCCGCGCGGCGACAAATTCCTTGTTCTCCAAACCTTCATCGAGAATCGCGCGCGTCATGCCGAGCAAAAACGCCGCTTCACCGCCATAGCGATAGATCACCGATTGCTTGGCGTATTGTGCCGCGCGAGTTACGCGCCCATTCGCGACGATCAGGTTCAAACCAAAATTGCGAACACTGCGCGTCAAGCGTAAGCGAATAACCGGTTGCTCTTCTTCCGGGTCTGCACCGATGACGAGCGCGGTCACATTTTTATCGAGTGCGCCCAGGTTTGTGCCAACGCCCGCGCCATACAAACGCACCAGATCAACGCCGACATTCGTCACGCTCCAACCAACGCGATGCTCGACATTGGGCGAACCGATCACGGTGCGGAATAATTTTTGGAACAGATACAAATCTTCGTTCGATGCGCGGTCGCCGCCCAACCCGCCGAGCGCGTTCGCGCCCGCCGATTTTTTGATCGCGCCAAATTTCGCCGCAACGAAATCGAGCGCCTCGCTCCACGTGGCTGGTTTCAACTCGCCGTTCTTGCGGATCAGCGGCGTCGCCAGCCGATCCGACGATGTAGTAAAGTGATGCGCGAATCGTCCCTTGTCACAGAGCCAGATCGAATTGACGGCTTCGTTTTCGCGCGGGACGATGCGTTTAATTTGGTGATCGCGCTCGCTGATCAAAATGTTGCACCCGACCGAGCACAGCGCGCATACCGACGATTGATCTTTCACTTCCCATACACGCGCGCTCAAGCGAAAATCGCGCGAGGTCAGCGCGCCCACGGGGCAAATATCAATCGTGTTGCCAGAATATTTTGAATCGAATGCCGGGTCGGAGAGTGTGACGATTTCAGTGCCACGTCCGCGCGCGCCAAAACCCAGGACATGATCATCGGCAATTTCATCTTGAAAGCGAATACAGCGCGAACATTGAATACAGCGCTCGCGGTCGAGCATGATCAGATCGCCGAGCGGCACGCGCTTTTCGTTGTGGAATTTTGCTTCCGCCGGAAAACGCGATTGACCCGGACCGTATGCCATCGTGAGATTTTGCAAAGGACACTCGCCGCCCTTGTCGCAAATCGGACAATCGAGCGGATGACTCGTCAGCAAAAATTCGACGATGGAGCGGCGCGCGTCTGCAACTTGCACGGTATCTGTCCGCACCGCCATCCCTTCCGAGACCACGGTCGTGCACGCGGCTTGCGGCTTGGGCATCCACGCGATCACGTCATTGCCGTTCGCGTCTTTTTCGAACTGACCATCTTTGCCGCGTTTTGGCGTGCCAACTTCGACGAGGCACATGCGGCACATGCCGACGGGCTGAAGTTTGGGGTGATAGCAAAAGACGGGAATTTCGACGCCGACTTGTTTCGCGGCTT
>JBBIUF010000125.1:0-7844 GCA_037440365.1 Chloroflexota bacterium | reverse complement strand
CCGCCTGCTCCACCAAAACCATTGCCGCCCAAGCCAGTTAAAAACAATTATGACGGTTGGATCGGATTTGGCGGAATGTTGTTAATCGGTATTTTGTTTTATTGGGGCTGGCAAACATTTCAAAATCAATTACCCGCCGCGACCCCAATCCCCTCCACCGCGCAAACCACATTAGCGCCAGGCAGTCTGATCTTCCAAGACGCGTTCGATACCAATACAAACGGTTGGGACATTGGCGATTATAGCGGCACATTGGTTGTGGGCAAACAAACCATTACCAATGGCAAACTCCGTTGGGAAGCCAAAGCGCTCGACAGCATGCTGTGGTACAAATTGCCAGCGCTGGCGGCAATTTCTGATTTTCACGCTTCGGTGGACGTGCAACAAATGAGCGGGATCAGAAATGCTGAAACTGGGATTGTCTTCCGCTATGTGGATCCTGACAATTACTATGTGTTTGAAATTTCTGAAAATAAATTTGGGTTATTTGAAAAATACACGGGCAGTTGGAAAACCTTGATGAGTTGGGAATCTACTTCGGCGATTCAATTGAATGCAAGCAACCGTTTGGCGGTCCAGGCGCAAGGATCGCGGATTACTTTGTTGATCAATGGAATTCAGATCGCGGCGACCGATGACAACCAATTCAGCAAAGGTAAAGTCGGGCTTGCCATTGGATTGGAAAATGCGGGCGATCAAGCCGTCTTTGAGTTTGACAACTTGGCGGTGCGAACGCCATTGGCGATCAATACGCCGGTTCCAACGCTCCGAGCCACTCCAAAATCAACCAGCGCCATCGCTACGACGCCGCCCCGTAGCGCGCTAGCAACAATCACGCCACTGCCCACGCTTGAACCGGTCAAAATTACCAACGCCGCCGCTAATTGGTCGCCCAGTATGGGCAATGGCAATTGGTATTATGTTGAAGGCAACCCCGGCGACTATGCTAATTGGCAGGATCTGCGTTTTGATCCCAGTCTGCGCTACTTGTATTGCAACGGCGGATGCTGGCGGAGTAATGCCGAGGGTGATTTTGTCAGACTGGATCAATTCGGCGGTCACCCCGGTCAATCCCACTATGTCGGCAAACGCTGGGTGAGTCCCATTGCCGGATCAATCCATGGCTTAATTGTCACACGCATGGTCGAATCGGGTGGCAACGGCGTGACCCTGCGCCTCATCCAAAACGGCAATGTGTTGCAAACCGTGAGTATCGGCGGCGATCAAACTCAGGATCTCCCAATTACCTTTGACACCTCCATCACGATCAAAGGATGGTTAATGATGGCAGTTGAATCGAACGGCGACACCAACCATGACCACACGGTTTTCGATATGACGATCTGGAAAAATCCGTAAGAATTACCGACCCCTGGAGAATTCATTATGCTGATCTGTCTCGATCAACGCACAGGCGCGGGATGCGGGGCACAGAACCGCGACAGCGCGCAACGGTGCACCCAGTAATTTCGCGTGTAAAAACTCGGGTCTGCGCCTCCTGCGGAGGCGGCGAGACCCCTTGGGTCTCAAAAGGAGTATTCGTATGGGCATTCTCGACTCACTGAAAAAAGCCACCCGCATTGGCTTGAGCCACGATCAATTTTACAATCTCGCGTATGAGCAAGGCGTCCTGGTCAACAACTGGGCGGAAGCCGCCAACCTGTTCGCGCAAGCGGCGGAACGCTACCAGAAACTCGGCAATCAACCGATGGTGCATCGGGCGCTGGCGAATCAGGCGCTCTATCTCTACGCCATTGCGCACAAGAACAAAACAGCCAAAGATCGCTTGCAGTATGCTCAAACCGCCGTGCCGCATCTGCAAGCCATTCCTGAAATCGAAGTGCCGGGCAGTCAGACCAACGGCATGCCCACGCAACCGCTGGTGGATGAATTGCTCGGCTATCGCTACTGGATTCTTGCCGACACCACGGACACAGTTGCCGACAAGGTGCGTTATCACACCGAGGCAAGCCAGTATTTCGACCATATTGGCGAAAGTATGCTGGTGTTTGAAACCGCCATGTCTGCGCGCGATCCCTACTTTTTTCATACCGCGTGCGCAACGTACTACCAGGCGCATCTGATCGCCGACCGCGATCCGCAAGCCGCCGTCGAACAATTGCAAGAGGCATACAACAGTTTTCAGAATTGCAGTATCCGCACCGAGATTGCCGATCAAGTCCTGAACGAAATCAATGAACTCGGCGCGCGCGAAACGTGCTGGTTTTGCGGGCGCGAACTCCAAGGCAATCATCTGCATTTCAAATACTATGCGTATCACGCCACGCCGTATGCCAAGCAGGTCTTTGACACAACCCTGGTTGACGCCAAACCGCTCACCCGCCCCGACCAAGGCATTCCGCTTTGCGTTATCTGCGGCTCGGCGCTTGAAGCGCTCGCGGACGCAATCGCGGAGCAACGCACCGACGCATTGCGATCCCAGGTCAATGCACGGCTCAAAGAGATCGCGCAAACGCAAAATCAATTGATTGACGCCGTGAATAATTTACAGCGCGTCGCGCATCATCACTAACCCAGGAGGAACCGATGGATGTCCTTGCCGCCAATACCCGCTTGAACCAACGCTTTATCATCGCCAACTCGCTGAACGTTGGCGGGATGGGCGCAATCTATCTCGCTTTCGACGCGCAAAAATCACAACCGTGCGTCGTCAAAGAGATGCTCGATCCGTACAGCGATCCCGCCGAGCGCGCCAAAGCGATCCAGGCATTTGATCGCGAAGCGGATATGCTCGCCGCATTGGAACATCCACACATTCCGAAAATTCTCGCGCGATTCACCGAAAACGAACATCATTATCTCGTGATGGAATATGTGCGCGGCTCAAATCTGGAACAAGTCTTGCAACAGCGCGGCGCGGCATTGAGCGAACTCGACGTGGCGGCATTTGCGACCCAGGTGCTGGATTTGCTCGCTTTTTTGCACTCGCGCCATCCGCAAGTGATTTATCGCGATCTGAAACCGGCGAATTTGATGCTGCGCCAGGACGGGCAGATCATGATGATTGATTTTGGCATCGCGCGCTTTTTCAATCCGATGGCGCGCGGCACGATGATCGGCACGCCGGGTTATGCGCCGCCGGAGCAATACCAGGGACTCGCCGAGCCGCGCAGTGATGTGTTTGCGCTGGGCGCGACCATGTTCCACTTGCTCACCAACCGCGACCCGCGCGATCCGCGCAACCTGATCGCGCCGTGGGTATTTCCCCCGCTCACAGCGATTGATCCGAATCTGTCGCCGGGCTTGGCATATGTCGTCGCCAAAGCGCTCGCGCTGGATCTCGATTCGCGCTATCCTTCCGCAAGCGCAATGCTCGCCGATCTGCAAAACTATCGCAACCTGACCCCGCCGCCTACCGCCGCGTTAGCCACGCCCAGCGCGCCGACCATACCGCCTGCGCCGCAACCTGCGCGCAGTGCGCTTGCGCCGGTGCTGGCAGTGGATACGAAATCGCTGGACTATGGCACGGTGACGCCGACAGCCGCCGCGCTCACCAAATCCTTTTCGATCACCAATCCCATTGCGGCAACACACAGCCAGGTCACGCTCAGCGGTTCGATTGACGCGAACCAGCCCTGGATCGTATTGGACACCGCTTCGTTTAATCTCGGCACCGAGCGCGCGACAATTCAGGTGACGCTTGATCCCAAGACGCTCACCAACGGACAACAAAGCGGCGCGGTCATTATCACGTCAAATGGCGGCACGGAAACAATTGTCGTCCTCGTCAACGTCGTTGGCCCTGCGCTGGCGGTCAGCCCAAAACAAATCGCGCTCGGCACAATCACCGCCGGACAAACGCGCGAGGCGGCATTCTTTATCAACAACACCAATCCGCGCGGCGGCAATTTGAGCGGCACGCTCACCAGCGATCAGACCTGGGCGCGGCCCGGCGTCAGCAGTTTCCAAACGCGCGACCGTCAGGCGATCAAGGTCTATGTGAACACGCAGAACCTCGCCGCGGGCGATCAGCGCGCGACGATCACCGTGCGAACAAACGGCGGCACGCAAACCGCCGAACTGACAATGCAAGTAATTGCGCCACTGCTCAGCGTCAACCCAGTGGTTCTTGATTTCGGCGATCTGATGCGGAATCAAAAACGCCTGCTCACATTCAAACTCGCCAACGCCGGCGCCGGCATTCTCGAAGGCAAGCTCACGCCCAACGCCGCCTGGATTCGCACCAATCTCACCGAGTTTCGCGCGAGCAAGAACGCGCCGATCACGATCCAGGTCATGGTTGAGGCGCTCAACCTAGAGCGCGAAAAAGAATATTGCCAATCGATCCGGATCGAATCGAACGGCGGTGCGCTCTACCTAACCGTGCGCTTTTTCGTCGTCCCATCAACGTTTGGCGAATCCATTCAGGTCTCGCTTGCTAATCAGGGAGTCGAGTTCCGATGAATCTGTTCCAAAACAAAATCATTCGCAGTGTGTTGGGCGGCGCGCTCGGCGGTATGTTCGGCTGGATGTTGTCCGAGCCAGTTGCCCTGTTCGCTTTTAGCGCCACGACCTCGCTGAGCCAAATGCTCTTTGTGGACGCGCTCTGGGGATTGCCCATCGGCTTGGGCTTGGGCTTGCTACTGGGCGCGGCGGAAGGTTTATCGTTGCGCTCACTCCGCACCACCATTCGCGGCGCAATCATCGGCATGGTAATCGGCGCGCTCGGCGGCACGGTCGGCGTAGTGATCGCCGAACTCGTGTTTCAACAAGTCATGTGGATGTTCTGCTTGGGACGCGGCATCGGCTGGAGCGTCTTTGGTTTGTTCCTGGGTTTGTCCGAAGGCGTGCGCCGCTTTTCGTTTCGAGGCACGCGCAACGCCGCGCTGGGCGGCTGGATCGGCGGATTCATCGGCGGCGTGTTGTTCGATCTGGCGGGCATCTTTACCGGCTTTATCGGCGGCGGCACGTTGAGCCGCGCTATCGGCTTGATGGTGCTGGGCGCGTGCATCGGCATTTTGATCGCGCTGGTCGAGCGCATCCTCACCGAAGCATCGCTCGTCGTCGTGCAGGGCCGCCAGGAAGGGCGCACCATCTTGCTCGATAAGCCCAGGACGACGCTGGGGCGCGACGAGCGCAACGATATTTATTTGTCGGACACGGGCATTCAGCCGCGCCACGCCGAAATCCGCGCCGAGGGCGGCGGCTATACGATCGCTTCAACAGGCGGCGCGATCAACGTAAACCAAACGCCGACCATCCAACATGCCTTGCAATCCGGCGATCAGATTGACCTCGGCGGCGCGCGCCTGGTATACCGCACGCGCAAACGCGACGCGCGCGCACCCAGCCCCATGATTCCGCCGACCTCGATGCAACCGCCGCAACTGCCGCGCGCTGAACCGCATCCGCCCGCGCCGCGCCTGGAACCGCGCGCGCCAGCACCGCCCGCCGCGCAAGCGATCTGTCCGCGTTGCGCGCACGCCAACCGCGCCGGCGCAAAATTTTGCCAGCGGTGCGGACAAAAAATGTGATCGTAATTCGTGATTCAAAATTCAAACAGCGGAACTGACCCATGTTGTACCCCGGTACCGTTCTCCATAATCGTTATCAAATCATTCAGCGGATTAGCGGCGGTGGTATGGGCGAGGTCTACCTCGCGGCAGATCTGCGGCTGGCGAATAATCACGTGGTCGTGAAAGAAAATCGCGGCGGCGACCCGCAATTGTTTTACGCCGAAGCCGCAATTCTAGCCGCACTGCAACACTCCAACTTGCCGCGCGTGATTGATCATTTTGTCGAACAAAATCAAATCCAATATCTCGTGATGGATTACATCGCTGGGCAAACTTTGGAGGAGATGGTCCAGTCACGCGGCAAGTTGACTGAATCGGAAACACTCGAGTGGATACACCAGATTATTGATGCCGTGAACTATCTACACGCGAATCATATAGTTCATCGCGACATCAAGCCGCAGAATATTATTGTTACACCAAGCGGACGCGCTGTGTTGGTGGATTTTGGAATTGCCAAGGTGATGCAACCGGGGCAGATCACGCGAACCGGCGCGCGCGGGTTTGGCACCGCTGGCTATGCGCCGCCGGAACAATACACAACCACCGGCGGCACGGACGAACGCAGTGACATTTACGCGCTAGGTGGCACGCTGTATTATGGACTGATCGGCGAAGATCCGCCGTCTGCACCTGAACGCTTGCTCGGCAAGCCGTTGAAATCTGCGCGCGCCAATAATCCCAGCGTATCTGTAAATACCGAGACTGTCATCGCCAAGGCAATGGCGCTTGATCGCAATCAACGTTTTCCAAGTGGAGCGGAAATGGATCAAGCGTTGCACATGCAAGCCATTACGACGATGCCCAGCCCGCGCGCGCTTGGTTATTTGCCGAAATGGGTAATCTGGGGCACAATTATAGCGATCCTCGGGATTGGTGGTGGCATTTTTGCTATGGTATTCAATGGTCGCGGAATGGCGGCAACGGTGCCGCCAACCTCAATTGCGGCAATCTCCCAGACTGGACCCAGTCTGTTGCCAACCCAAGTCCCCTTGGTTACTAGCGCACCAAGCACCCTAACAAACACACCACTTGGAAACGTGCGGCCGACCCAGCTAGTCATTGCGACTCCAACAATGCCTGTTCCTACGCCATCGCTTTTGCCAACCTGGACGCCACTCCCGCCATTGGTTTCAATTAACACGCCGACACCTGCGCGTGGTTTCGATTGCGATGATCCGCTGGCAACCATAAACGATCCGCCAATGAACGCCATCATTCGCGGCAATCAAGTTTTCCAAGGCACTGCCAACACCCAAGATTTTATTTTCTACAAAGTGCAATTCATGCCGGACGGGAGTTGGCCCAATGGCTCGTGGGGTGAGCTGTACAAAAACGTCAACCGGGTTACAAGCGGCAAGTTGTTTGAATGGCAAACCGGGACCGTCGCACCCGGCGGTTATTGGTTGCGCCTGCTCGTAACTCGGCTGGATGGTAGTTATGGTCAGCCGTGCCTGTGGCATGTGACAATCGTACGCTAGTTGGATTTTCAATTTTCGTTTTTGATCCGCATGATTCGCGGATCAAAAATAAATGTTCCAGCGCGCAATGATTCTCCATCGAGGTAGATGCAAATGTTAATTTGTGTGGACATGATGAGCGGCACGGGATGCGGCGCGACCAACCGCGACGGCGCACAGCGGTGCGCGCAATGCGGGCGACCACTGCGCTATCCCTTGCGCTTGCACAACCCCGGCGATGTGGTCGGGCGTTATCGCATTGGGCGGGTGCTGGGTCACGGCGGCTTTGGCGCGGTGTATCAAGCCGACGATCTGAACACGGGCGCAGTCGTCGCGGTCAAGGAAACGCTCGACCCGGACAGCATCCGCAATTTTCAAAGCGAGTTTGCGATCTTGCGGAATCTCCAGCATCCGAACCTGCCGCGCTATTTTGAAATGTTTGAGGAACAGGGCAATGGCTATTTGGTGATGGAGTTGGTGCCGGGGCAAAGTTTGGAGGATGTGCTGGACAAGCAACCGGGGCAACCGCTCATCGAATCCCAGGTGCTGGGTTATGCGGTTCAGATATGCGACGCGCTGACGTACCTGCACAGCCAGACGCCGCCAATTTTGCACCGTGACATCAAGCCGGCAAATGTCCGTCTCACACCTGAGGTTTGGTCAAGCTCGTAGACTTTGGCTTGGTCAAGCAAGGCACCGGCGCAACCGGCAGTTCGCGGCGCGGACTCACGCCGGCATACGCGCCAATTGAGCAATGGGGCAATTTAGCGGGACAGCACACCGGCGCGTTTAGCGATGTGTATGCGCTGGGCGCAACGCTGTACCATTTATTGACTGCCCAGGAACC
>JBBIUF010000124.1:0-7912 GCA_037440365.1 Chloroflexota bacterium | reverse complement strand
AGTCTCGCGATCCATAGTGAATAGATGTTGGATTGAAAACAACCGCGAGGATGACTCGCGGTTGTTGTTTTGAGCAATGGAGAACGCTACCGCGCGCTCTGAAATGCAATCGGCATTGCCCGGCGAACGTGCGCCTATCCGTGAGTGGCATTGATCGAAATTGTAATTATTGGACCCGTTGATCCTTTTGCTTCACCCATCACGTGGAAACCATTTCCATACGCTTCAATATCATGCGGGTCTTTGATTCCAAAAACCCATGATACATCCAGCCCCCAATCAATTCTGGCGTGCAGGCGAAAAAGTTTTTGCCATATTCCCTTGGTGTATTTCTCGGGGACCATATCGAGGACAAGTTGTGATCGATAAAACCTTTTCCCCATTTCTCTATAAAGTCTGATTGCTTCTGGTTGAGGTAACCACATGAACAAGCCTTCGGCAACAAGGAGAAAATCCGTGTTTCCATTCATGGTTACTTGATCGATCCAGCAAGGATCCAAAACCGAAGCGCTAATCATTTGGTATGCAAGCTGATCCTTTAGCATTTCTTTTTTCAGTGTGATTACTTTTGGCAAGTCGATTTCAATATAGTTGCACTGTTTATTTTCAATTCGCCAGAACCTTGTATCAAATCCACAAGCGAGGTTGATTACCGTGCATTTTGGATTGTCCGCGATGAAACGATTAACGGCGTGGTCGAAAACCTTTCCTCTCTGTGCGCCTGCCTTTGCCTCTCGCGCTTGGATCCCTTCATACATGCGCTTCTTCCTGATAATCCAACGCTTGTCGTCTTCGGATACTATGGACAGTAGTCGTTCTAAACAGAGAACCGCCATGGGGTCATTGAATTCAGATTTATTTTGCTTTGCTTGAACAGCACGACAAATCAATAAAAGAATTGCTGTTCGCGATACCTGTGACAAATCCATAATCAATCTCGTTTGTCCTCAATTAACGCATATTGAGTGCGCCCAGCAACCGCTCAACTTTTGATTATGCGGCGTGTCGCAACTAACGCGTGGCTTACCTGTGGGTGTGACGCGACATTGCCGATGAAATCTATCGGCTGTTTGATCGGCGCTGTCGGACGGACTCTGCGCTCGCCACATTGGCGCACTTTCGGTAACGCGTGCAACGCTTTATGCCGTTGAGCCAGATTTTGAAAGGGCTGTTCTCCACCAAGGTCGAAAAAGCGTTGACCTTTTTGGATGATCGCTTGCTGGGCGCGACCGCGAATGCGGTCGAACGCAGCAACCGCCGCTATCGCAAAATGCAAAAAACGGTTTACAGTCTCAATTCTTTTCACGATTTTGCAAGACATCGCGCGCTGGGTCAAGAATTTTCAATAAAAGGGAACGCTACCACGAGCGTTCCCTTTTGCTTACTATTTTTGTCCCGTCGCTTGCATCATCTTGTCGAGTGTTTGTTGGAGCGCTTTCATTTCTGTGCCATACGTCGCCCAATCGGAGGTCTTGAGCGCGTCTTGCGCTTTGACATAGTGATCGTTCGCTTCTTTCGCGAGCGCGGCGATATTGGTATTCGTTGCCGCGCCGGTCGTTGTGCTTGCCGGCGTCGTGCCAGTTGTGGCAGGCGTGCCGAGTCCGCTAAACACGCGCGTGAGCGCATCGCCGAGCGATGCCTCCATCACGATGTTATTCGCGGTGGCGACGACGACGCGCTTGAGTTGCGGAATCTGGCTGGATTCGGCGAGCAAGTACATTGGTTGCACATACAGGAGCGATTGCTCAACCGGGATCACGAGCAGATTGCCCCACAACACGCTACTGCCGCGCTGATTGAGCAAAGTCAACTGGGATGAAATCACCGGGTCTTGGTTTAGTCGCGCGTGAATTTGTTCAGGTCCATAAACCAGTTTATCTTTTGGAAAACGATAGACCAATTGTTTGCCATAATCGGCGCCGTCGCTTTTCACCGAGAGCCAGGCAACCATGTTCTGGCGTTTCGCTGGTGTGAATGGCAACATGAGCATAAATTCTTCTTTTGTTTCGCCGGGCAAGCGCATAATCACATAGTATGGTTCCATCGGGGCGGGGGTGCTGTCGGCAGATTCGTTCGGGATTGCCCACAAGTCTTCCTTGTTATAAAACACTTGCGCGTCTTGCATGTGATACGTGCGATACATCGCCGCTTGGATGCTGAACAAGGTTTCTGGATACCGAATGTGCGCGTGCACATTCTCCGGCATTTGTTCGATGGGTTTGAACAAGGCGGGGAAGATGCCGCGATACGCTTTGAGCATGGGTTCATTCGGATCGGCGATGTAAAACGTTGTCGCGCCGGTGTAGGCATCTACCGTGATCTTGACTGAGTTGCGAATGTAATTCAATTCGCCGTTGTACGGTTCGCTATACGGATAGGTGTTCGTATACGTGTAGGCGTCTTGCATCCAATACAATTTGCCGTCGGCGATCACCAGGTACGGGTCTTGGTCCAGCATGAGGAACGGCGCAATGCGCGTAATCCGCGTTTGAATGTTGCGATTGAACAGCACACGGCTATCGGCGGTCATGGCATCGGTGAGCAGAATGTTCGCGTCGCCGAAACGCAACGCAAACATCACGCGATCCCAGAGCGCGCCAATCGCCACGCCGCCCGTGCCTTCGTAAGTGCTAAAGGCGTTGTCGTCGCCTTTGGGATAATCGAATTCTTTTTCTTTGGTCTTGACGAACACGTAACTGTTCGTCTGCTCGCCGAAATAAATTTCCGGGCGCGTGATCGGCACAATGCCGGTGGGCGGAATATCTTTGATGATTAGGTTGGGCAAGCCGTCCGGTGTAAATTCGTTGACGGGACTCATCACCGCGCCATAGCCGTGTGTATAGAGCAAATGCAGATTGACCCAGGTTTGTGCCTTGTCCGCCAATTTTTGTGTGGCGAGTTCGCGCGCGCTCAACATCACTTGGCGATAATTGCCGTTGATTGTATAGCGATCAATATCCACGTCGTTGAAATCGTAATAGGTGCGAATCGTTTGAATCTGATTGTAGGTTTGCAACAGCGGCCGATAATCGGACAAGCGAATGTTGTTGATCGTGTCGGTATTGTGTTGCACATCGGCGGTGGTTGGCGCATCGTTGGCGGGATAGTTGCTTTCCTGAATGCCATCCAGCGCATACGCTTGCCGCGTGAGCGCGATATTGTATTTGATATATTGTTGCTCTTTGGTGAATTCGCTGGGCTTGACTTCAAAGTTTTGCACAAAACCAGGATACATTTCGCCGAGCAGGATCGCGGCGGCGATCCACAACGCGACGGCGATGCCAATCGCTTTGAGCGCGCGCACGAAAATGTTGACGAGCAAAAGCACCGCCAGCGCGATCGCGAGAAACGTGAGAATGTTGTACGCGGGCAATTGCGCGTTGACATCGGTATAACTTGCGCCAAAGACCACGCCGCGCGGTGAATAGACGAGCGCGGCAATATCGAGTTGATACGACCACGCATTGATCGCGAGAAAGGCGACGCCGAGCGCGGAGAGATGGCTTTTGACGGCGGCCGTGAATTGCACGCGCCCCAAGCCCAGCGCATACGTCACGGCCGTTGCCAGCGCGGTCAGGATAATAATCCCGCCGAGCCAGTTCACCAGGAATTGATAGACGGGCAGGGTAAAGACGTAATAGCCCACGTCCCGTTGAAAAATTGGATCGGTTACGCCGAAGGGTGCGGCGTTTGCGTAACGCAAAAACATTTGCCATTCGGCTTGCGCGATCAAGCCAACGACGATGGCAAAAAACAATCCGGCGATGATGAGCAGGAGGGTGATCGACTTGCCGGCAAACGCGGCGACTTGGGCGAGGCGCGAGGATTCATCATTGATGCGCGGGGTGAGTTTGCGCGCGATGATAATGTTGATGAGATAGAACACAAAAAACGCGGCGGCGGCGATGCCAAAAATCGCCAGCCGCGCTTGAATCTCGGTTGTGAACACGGACGCATAGCCGAGTTCTTCAAACCAGCGATAATCGGTGTAGAACCGTGGCGCGATTGAAAAGAACAGCCAGAGCAACGCGAGCGCAATGGCGATTAAAATCGGTCGGCGCAAATTTGGTAACGGCCGCCGCAATAATTCATCCCAGTCCACGGGCGGAGTCACATCGTTCGCTCCGCGCCTACCACGATAATTGAATGACATGCTGAACCTCCCCAACTTTGCGTGCGAATCAACTGAGTGCATTGTACAACAACGGGAGGCGGTGTCAATTCAAAAAACCTGACCGATTGCTGACACGAACTGCCACCGTGAAGGGTCAATTCAAAAAAAACTGACCGGTTGCTGAAACCGGTCAGGTCTAGTTTTACTTGACGATGACGTTGATCGTTTTGCCGGGAATGTACATGATCTTGATCAACGTTTTGCCTTCCATGTGTCGCCGCACATTCGCGGCGTTGAGCGCGGCGGCTTGAACTTCGGCTTCGCTTGCGCCCAGCGGCAATTCCACGCGGTCGCGCAGTTTGCCATTCACCATCACCGGCAGAACCAGCACCTCGTCTGCCACGAGCGCCGGATCGAACGCCGGATATTTTTGTTGATGGATCGAAAAGTGGCGACCCTTGCGCGCCCACATTTCTTCCGCCATGAACGGCGCAATCGGCGCGAGCAGTAACAGCAATGTCTCCCGCGCTTGATCGAACGCGGCTTGGCTCATGGGTTTGGACTGTGCGTCATAGATCGCGTTGGTAAATTCCATCATGGCCGAAATGACCGTGTTAAAGTTAAAGCCCTCGATGTCGTGGGACACTTTTTTGATTGTCTTGTGCATCACGCGCAACAGATCGCGGTCCAAGCGTGCGGTCGTTGCGTCGGCGGGTGGGCGCGGCGCTGGATTGATTTCCAATTCCCATACTTTGCGCAACCAACGATATGTGCCGCCCAAGCCGTTCGTATTCCATGGCGTCGCTTGCTCAAAATCGCTGATGAACATTTCATACGCGCGCAAAGCATCCGCGCCGTACTCGCTCACAACCTGGTCGGGTGTGATGACGTTGCCCTTGCTCTTGGACATTTTCTCTTTGCCATCCGGCGCGAGAATCATGCCCTGGTTGCGTAAGCGTTTGAACGGTTCGACGAAAGGCAGGTAACCCAGGTCGTGCAATGCCTTGGTCCAGAACCGCGCATAGAGCAAGTGCATGACCGCGTGTTCCGCGCCGCCGACATACGTGTCCACGGGCAACCAATACGCGACCTCTTTTTGGTCGAACGCTTCTTTATCATTCTTGGGATCAGTAAAGCGCAAAAAATACCAGGACGAACATGCGAATGTGCCCATCGTGTCCGTTTCGCGCCGACCAATTTTGCCGCCGGGTAATTTGACCTGGACGAATTTTTCGATGGTGGCGAGCGGCGATTCGCCTGTTGCGGTTGGCTCGTACGAATCCACGTCGGGCAATTTTACCGGTAAATCTTTTTCGGCGACTGGCATTTCGCCGTCGTCGGTGTGAATGATCGGAATCGGCGTGCCCCAATAGCGTTGCCGACTGATGCCCCAATCACGCAATTTGAAATTGACGCGGCGTTTGCCTTGGCCGATTTCTTCGAGCCATGCGGTCACGCGCGATTTGGCGGCGTCGCCGGGCGTATCGGAAAATTCAGCCGAGTTGATCATCGCGCCGTATTCCGCGTGGAATAACGCATCGCGATAAAATTCGACGCCATACAACATTTCCATCACAGTGCGTTTGCCGCGCACATTCGGTTCCAATTCGTGACAGCGCGCCAAAATGCGGCGCTCGCTTTCACTGCCACCGAACATTTCCACGTCGTCCTTGCCAAAAATAAACAACCACTGCGCGCCGACGATTTCATTCCACGCGCCGGTGCGCACAAAATCGCGCGCTAACTCGATATAACGTTCCATTTTTGCTGGCGGAATGGTGACGTAAAGCGATCCGTGTTTTGCTTCAAACGGGATCAGCTCGGCGCGCAGCGCATCTGCAAATCCATCGCGCATCGTACCGCCGAGCGCGAACGATTTGGCCAAGCCATCTGTGCGCGCGATCACGGGCAGAATCGGCAAGCCAAATTTCAACGCAAACGCAAAGTCGCGTTCGTCGTGTGCGGGGACTGCCATGATCGCGCCCGTGCCGTAACCCAGTAGCACGTAATCCGCGACCCAGATTGGCACGCGCGCGCCGTTGACCGGGTTCGTCGCATATGCGCCGGTGAACACGCCGGTTTTTTCTTTTTCGACCGTGGTGCGTTCTGCTTCGGTTTTGATTTTCGCTTGCGCGACATACGCTTGCACTTGTGCCTGGTTTTCAGGCGTCGTCAACTTTTCGACGAATGGATGCTCAGGCGCAAGCACCATAAATGTCGCGCCCCATAGCGTGTCGGGTCGCGTTGTGAAAATTCGCAGACTGCCCGCGGCGGTGGCAAAGTCTACTTCGGCGCCTTCGCTCTTGCCGATCCAATTGCGTTGCATCAACTTGATGTGTTCGGGCCAATCAATCGTATCCAGATCGGCGATCAAACGATCGGCATACGCGGTGATGCGAAAGAACCATTGCATCAACGTTTTCTTTTCCGCGAGGTTGCCGCACCGCCAGCACTTGCCGCCCTCCGAAACTTCTTCGTTTGCTAAAACAGTCTTGTCGGTGGGACACCAATTCACCAATGCGGCTCTGCGATATGCCAAACGGAAATTGCTCAGGAAATCTTTGCGCGCTTTGGCGTCCAGCGCGTTCCATTGCGCGGCGGTGATCGGCTCGGCGTTGGGAATGTCACGCGTGCCGCGCACTGCCAATTCGTTTTCCAATTCCGCAATGGGGCGCGCGGAATTGGCGCGCGGATCATACCAGGACTGGTACAGTTGCAAAAAGACCCACTGTGTCCAGCGATAGTATTCCGGCGTGGATGAATTGATCTCGCGCGTCCAGTCGAACGAAATGCCGATGAGCGCGAATTGGCGTTTATAGTTCGCGGAGTACTGCGCGATCAATTTTGCCGGGTTCGTTTTCATCTTGATCGCGGCATTTTCGGCAGGCAAGCCAAATGCATCCCAACCCATCGGATGCAGGACATTGTAACCGTTCATCCGATAATACCGCGACAGCACATCGGTTGGTACATAGTTGCGGCAATGTCCCACGCTCAAACCATCACCGGAAGGATATGGAAAGAAATCCAAGATGTAGGCTTTTGGTCGCGCATCAGCGGGCGTGGTTTTGTAGAGTTCGTCGGCTTGCCATTTTTGAAACCATTGGGCTTCAAATTCTTGCGGAATATATTTCTCGGTTGCCGAAAACGGACCTGTCGCAACAACTGGTTTGGGTTTCGCGATCACGGTCAGCGTTTTAATTTTTTTCTCAGCGACCGCCGGTAAGCGGGAGCCGGTTTTTGCCAGGGCGCGGCTCGGCGTTTTCTTTAGCGCAGGTTTGCGTGTCACTGTTTTCTTGGTTGTGGTTTTGGGCGCGAATTTTTTTGCCACCGTTTTGGTCACGCGCTTTTTTTGCGGGGTTGTCTTTTTTGGATCAGCCATTTTATTCTCCATCATTCAAAAAAATTCGCCAATACCGTCTTGGGCTTTGTGATCGCGCAACGCAGGAAACACGTGCGATGCGCTTGATATTTCGCCAAATAAAAAACCTTCATCCGCAAGGGACGAAGGTTACTCCGTGGTACCACCCTAATTAGTCTGACGTTCAGACTACTCGAACGCTTAACGCGCGTTCACGGCGACGGCTAGTTGATTTACCATCGCGGCTCGCGGGCGAGTTCGGTCTTGCGGCGATCTCCCGTTTCACCTGGGCTGAGCTTGCACTTGTCTTTCTCAGCTCGCTGAGGAGATGACCTACTACTCCCGGTCACAGCATTTATGCTTTACAAATTTTCAATCAGTTGTGGAGCCGATGGGATTCGAACCCACTGCCTCTTCAATGCCATTGAAGCGCTCTC
>JBBIUF010000123.1:0-8144 GCA_037440365.1 Chloroflexota bacterium | reverse complement strand
CGCCGCTTGCCATACCTGATCTTGCAATTTGGATTCATCACTCATTCACTTGCCTCCTTGTTGAGGTCGGTTGGATAGATGATATATCTTTTATCGGATGGACGCATCAGAAACATTCTTGATGTTGCATCAGAGATTCCTCTGATGCAGATTAGATATTTTTGTGCTAGTGTTCAAACAGAGTGTCTATTGGAACCGGTCGCGAAACTTGTCGCGCAAAAAGTGATAGTCCAACCGGCTACCCGTTGCCGCCTGCCATTCGTTGCGGCACAAGTCGAGAATGACGCTCTTGTGCGTATCCACTGTCTTGAGTGTGATATTCAACGCTTCGGCAACTTGTTGTGGCGCATGCCCAAGCGCAAATTGACGCAGGACATCCCGTTGTCGTTCCGTGAGTTGCGTGATGACGTGCTGACAGCGCACCTGCTCTTCATTTTCAATCCAGCTGGACTGCACGTCGAGCACCCGCTCCGACGACATGCCAACCAACGCGCGCAGTCCAGGAAAGTAAGCGCCCCAGGGCGATAGAGGAACCTGGATCAAGCGCACGCCAGCATTCGCAGGCACGTGCCTAAGCGCGCCTTCAAAAGCGTGCGTGCGCAATTCGTCCGGCGTAAACAAATGCCACGCGCGGTCGCGATGATCAAAGTGCAAGGTCGCGGCGCTCAACGCCATCAAGCCCAGCATTCGCCGCCCGCCAGCAACGCACAGGTGCAACGTGTGGCCCTGGGCTTTTAATTCGGCGATTAAAGCGTAGAGGGCTTGCCACACCGCTTCCGCGTCGGTCTCATTGTTAATGTCGCGCAGAGTTTCTTGCCCCTTCAAGATGGGCATCGCGCGATAGCGCATAGCCACATTGGCGTGCTGGTATCGGTCGCCGGTAAATTCCTGAGCAAGTTGACTCAGCGCCTTGGCAACCCGCTGGTTTTCCGGAGCCAAGTGCAACACCAACACTTGATCAATGATTTCGTTTTTTGCCAACAAAGCATCCAGCGCAAAAGTGACAACCTGAGATTGTCCCCCCAGGGTGACAACCAACGTTTTGTGATCGTTTGCCATTCTGATTCCTAAACCGGAGACCGTATGAATCTATTGCCTGCTATTCTGATTGGCGGACCGCCGCACGCCGGCAAGTCGGTGTTAGCCTACGGACTTTCCCAGACCTTGCGGCAACGCGCGATTGAACACTATGTATTGCGCGCCTACCCCGACGGCGAAGGCGATTGGGCGAACCAAGCCGAGCCTGATCTGGTGCGCGCGATTCGGGTAAAAGGGTATGGCTCGCCGGAATGGGTGGCGCATATCGCGCGCGACATTGCGCGCCGCCAGTTGCCCTTGCTCGTCGATCCGGGTGGCAAGCCGACGGCTGAGCAAGCTACCTTGTTTGATCAATGCACCCACGCTATTTTGCTGTGTCCTGACGAACCCTCTCACGCCGCTTGGTTAGCCCAGGTTCAGCGCCACGGGTTAACTTTGCTCGCCGATTTCCGCTCGGTGTTAATGGGTGAGAGCATGTTAGAAGCAGATGACCCAATTATTTTACGCGGCGTCATAACAGGGCTGGACCGCCATACCGCGCCACACGGGATTGCGTTCGATGCGCTTGTCGCGCGCGTCGCGGCGTTATTTGCCTATTCGCACGCCGAGTTACGCGCCCAGCATCTCGCCAATGCGCCAGCGGAAATTGTGCTTGAGCTAACCCGTTTGGGCAAGACGCTGAATGCGCTGGATGCGAACGGTCATTGGGTCCCAGCGGCGTTGCCCAGGGTGCTTGACTATTTGCCAATGGCTAGACCGCTTGCGTTGTATGACCGTGCGCCCGTGTGGTTGTATGCCGCGTTGGCACTCCTGGCACAGCCTCAACCGATTTATCAGTTCGATGCGCGATTAGGCTGGGTTCATCCACCGATACTGCGGCTGGGCGAGGTAACGGCCGCGTCGCCATTCCAAGCGCGCGTCTATCCTCGATCCAACCACACCCGCATCGAATTTGCCCTGCGCGAGCCATACCTTGATTATGCCGAAGCGGAAGCGTTAAGCATACCGGTGATGCCGGCTCACCAGGGCATCGTCGTGAGCGGGAAACTGCCGCTGTGGTTGTGGACCGGCATTACCGTCGCGTACCAGTCCGCAGAGTGGTTGGGCATTTATCAACCTCAGCTGGGAGCCGATGCCATTGTGGTACATTCCCGCCAGCCGGACCTTGTGCCGGGGCAACGCGTATCTTCTGTGCCAAGTTAGTTACTCACCTTACGCGCTGTCACCCTGAACAGATTCGCTTCGCTCACTGTAAACTCCGCGAAGGGTCTCACAAGCCCAAGTGAGTAACAGCAGTGATTTATTTTTGGAAAATAAAAAGCACTTGCCCAGCGCGTCAAGCGCAACAAGTGCCGAAGATGGACCATGATCCGTTTGCGATCTTCGTCACCAGCGGTGCTAATTGTGAAAAAGTGGAACACTAGACGAGCAACCGAAACGTGTTTAGCCGCACCCGCGGGACAAAGAAAGTTACTTGGCCAGTATAGCATACTTGCTCAAATCAATCAATTATTTGGCGCATTTTTGATGCGGCGGCGCGCGGCTTTGACTTCAAGTCACGATGCGCTATAATGCGCGTAACATTCTGTTGGCGAGGAGCAGATCCCTATGGCAAAAATGGAGCGCGTCACACTCGGCGTGATTGGCGGCAGTGGCGTCTATCAAATGGAAGGTCTGACGGAAGTGAAAGAAATCAAGGTCAAGACACCGTTTGGCGATCCCAGCGATGCAATCATTGTGGGCGTCTTGGGTAACCAGCGCATTGCGTTTCTGCCCCGCCACGGACGCGGTCATCGGATTATGCCCTCTGAGTTGCCAGTGCGCGCCAATATTTATGCGTTCAAGTCGCTAGGCGTTGAACGCCTCATTTCGATCAGCGCAGTCGGCAGTCTGCGCGAAGACTATGCCCCGCTCGATATTGTCATCCCGGATCAAATTTACGATCGCACCAAGGATCGCCCCACCACATTTTTTGGCGATGGACTGGTTGTGCATATTTCATTCGCCGATCCCTTTTGCCCGGAGTTGAGCCAAGTGTTGTACACCGCCGCGCAAAAAGCCGGCGCGCGCGCGCATCTTGGCGGGTCGCTTGTCGTGATTGACGGACCCCAGTTTTCGACGAAAGCTGAATCGCAAGCCTATCGCGCAATGAAGATGGACCTGATTGGCATGACGGCGGTTCCGGAAGCCAAGCTGGCGCGCGAAGCAGAGATCTGTTACGCCGCGGTCGCGATGGTTACCGATTATGACGTGTGGCATCCGTCGCATGATTCTGTGACAGTTGAGATGGTTGTGCAGAATTTGCTAAAGAATGCCGAGATGGGCAAACGCATCGTGCGCTATGCCGCGAGCGAAATTCCAGCCCAGCGCGAACAATGTCCCTGCCCCAACGCCTTGCGCGACGCTATCATTACGTCGCGAGAACGTATCCCTGCCCAATCACGGCGAGACCTGGCCTTGTTACTCGACAAGTATTTGCCTGCGACAAAAGAACGTTCGGTGCGAACTAGGCACAAGACGAAAAAATAAAGATCGTGGACACGATTCCCTGTTTATAAAACCAGTCCGCTTGTTCAAGCGGACTGGTTTTTGATTTATACACAAAAACGCGCAATATCGCGTAGCGTATTTCTTTTTCAAAAATATTTTGGTGGTGCATTTCGCCTAGCCCCATGCCTACGCGAATACGGTTGTGAATTTTTCGCGCCAAGACACTTGCTAACTGCACTCTCCAAACCTGTACCATCTAAAAACCAGGTTCCCGCCAAAGCAAGAACCTGGTTTCCCATCAAGCATAACTCGCGATCAAGCGTTGACCGAAAATTCTTCGCGCCGCACCGTCACGCGCTCCAACCGATCCATCAGCACTCTCACGCCAATGCCCGGTTTCGTCGGCACCGCCATCATCCCCGCCGCGTCAACCGTGAACTCTGGCTCGACAATATCTTCTTTCCAATAACGATTGCTCGCCGAGATGTCGCCGGGCAACGTGAAATTTGGAAGCGACGCCAACGCGACATTGCCCGCGCGTCCAATGCCAGATTCCAACATACCCCCGTGCCACACCGGCACGTTTTGCGACGCGCAATAGTCGTGAATTTTTTTCGATTCCGTAAAGCCGCCCACACGACCTGGTTTGATGTTGATAATGCGGCAACTATGTAGTTCGAGCGCGGCGCGCGCGTCCGCCACCGAGTGAATACTTTCGTCGAGACAGATGGGCGATTTCAATTCGCGTTGTAATTTGGAGTGATCGTAAATATCGTCGTGACTGAGCGGCTGTTCAATCAACAGCAAATTGTAACCATCGAGCGCGCGCAACATCTCGACATCCGCCAGCGTATACGCCGAATTAGCATCCACTTGCAGTAAAATATCGGGGAACGCTTGGCGCACCGCAGAAACAAATTGCAGATCGCGCCCCGGCGCAATTTTCATTTTGATGCGCTTGTAACCTTGACTAAGATACCCTTCCACTTTTTTGACCAGCGCCGCCGGCGACGCTTGAATCCCGATGCTCACCCCAACCGCGACCTTGTCGCGCGTGCCGCCAAGGATTTTCGAGAGCGAGACGCCGTGCGCTTGCGCGAACAAATCCCACAGCGCGGATTCCAGCCCGGCTTTCGCCATGTTGTGCCCGCGTACGCGTGAGCAGAGTTTGATCGCCTCGTCCACATTCGCAATGTCTTTGCCCAACACTGCCGGGATCAAGTAATCGCGCAAGATATGCCACGCCGTCTGGTTTGTCTCGTAGGAATAGTACGGGTCTGCCCCCGCCACACTTTCGCCCCAGCCGGTCACGCCTTGCGCATCCACGCGGACAATGAGGTGGTCTTCTTCCGTCTCGACGCCGAACGATGTTTCAAACGGCGCGACGAGTTGCATTTTCAATTGACGCAATTCAATGTGTTCGATTTTCATGAAACCCTCGATTGGAAATTTTTACGCCCCAAATTTAGTCAACCGTTGCGCGTTCGCTAACGCCATCGGCATCAAGTCTTTCGACGGCAAGCGCCCCAGCGAGCCGCGCGCGCACGCGCGTTCGCCATACTCGGCAATACCATCCGCGCGTACAACCTTGCTATACAACAGCACCGGTACCGGATGCCACGAATGGGCTTTGAGCAACGCCGGCGTCGAATGATCGCCGCCGACGATCACGACATCGGGGTTGAGCGCAAGCAAACGCGGCAACTGCACGTCGAGTTCTTCGATGACGTGCGCCTTGCGCGCGAAATCGCCATCCTCGCCCGCCGAGTCGGTTTTCTTGACATGCAAGTAAAAGAAATCGAAATCCTTCCAATTCTTTTCCAGCGTCGTAAATTCGTCCGCAATCGTTTCGCCTTCAACCCTGACCATTTGCATCCCCAGCAATTTCGCCAAGCCGCGATACATGGGATACACCGCAATTGCCGCCGCGCGCAAACCAAACACCTCGTGATACGATGGTATAGCGGGGCGTTTGGCAAATCCGCGCAACAAGACCATATTCGCGGGATGCTTGTCCGCCAATAGTTTTTGCGCTTGCGCGATAAAGGCGTTTGCCAACTGCGCCGATCTTTCCGATGCCGCGTTGTGCGCCTTGACTGGCAAGGCTGGCACGCCGAGCCGCTGTGGATCGGTCTCGCTCAACGCATCACCTAGTCCTTCACCGCGCATGACAAACACAAAACGATAATCCTTGACGGTCTCGACAAAAATTTCGATGCCAGGTAATGTGATCGTTCGCAGTAACTTGACAAGTTCAACATTCAATTCCGTGGCGATCCGTCCCGCGCGCCGATCGGTCAGGTTGCCGCTGGCATCTACCGAACAAAAATTGCCGCGCGCCGCGACATCGTTTGGTCCAAGATCGAAATCAATGCCAAGCGCTTCTAACACACCGCGCCCAATTTCGTATTGCATCGGATCGTAACCAAAAATTCCCAGGTGTCCCGGACCGCTTCCCGGCGTCACACCCGGCGCAACCGGGTCGGCGAGGCCGAGCGCGGATTGCGCCGCGAGCGCATCGAGATTCGGCGTGCGCGCCGTTTCCAATTCCGTCTTGCCGCCGAGTTCCAGCGGCAAACCACCCAGTCCATCCATCACAATCATTGCAATTTTCGTTTGCGCTGGCACAACCAGGTCTTGCAAAAATTTGAAATCCATTGGAATGCCTCCACCTTTTTAGAGCGATGCACACCCCCATCGCTTGACTGCAAGCATCTTACCATTGCCGCACAGAGATGTCAAAAACGCTCTTTGCTTTTCGCGAAATTTGATTTATAATGACAGCTGACAATTCCTCTGGAGACAAGTATGCAAACCTCGCGCATGATTCGATCGGCACTGCTCCTGATCCTGACTTTCACACTGGTTCTTACTTTTGGCGCATCGGCGCAAGCACAAACCAAGAGCGTGGTCATGCCGCACCGCGACGTAGATATTACAATCCAAACAAACGGCGATGTAACGATCAACGAAACCTGGCAAACGCAATTTTCCGGCGGACCGTTCACGTTTGCCTATCGCTATGTCACGCTCGATAAAGTGGATCGCGTGGATAATTTCCTCGTGTCCGAAAAAGGTGAGGCGTATCGGCAAAGCACTAATCAAGCCGCGAATACTTTTCAAGTCTATGAACAAAGTGGTAGCCAATACGTCAAATGGTTCTTTACGCCGACGACAAATCAAACACGCACCTTCAACGTGCAATACACCTTGCACGGCGCACTCCGCATTTACGATGGCGGTGATCAATTTTGGTGGAAAATTATCGAGGACAATCGCTCGTATACAATCCAGAACGCGACGATCACCGTGCATGTGCCTGGCTCAGCCACCGCGGATCAGATCAAGGCGGCAGTCACCACCGGAAGCGCCAGCACAAACGTCCGCGATGGCAAAACCGTTGTATTTACCGGCAAAAATTTTTCCGATAATGACATTCTCGAAATTCGCGTCCAGTTTCCGCATGGCATTGTCCAAGCCGCACCTGCTAGTTGGCAAGCCGCCGCGGACGCCCAAGCCGCCGCGCAAGCCGAGCGCGACAAATATCGCCCGTACCTCAATCTGTTTTTCATTTTCATTGGACTCGTGATCTTGCTCGTCGGACCGCTCGGCGTGTTCTTGCTCTGGTATACGCGTGGCCGCGATGCCCCAGTCCCAGCAGTTGCATCCACGAACACCTTGCCCAGCGATTTACCACCCGGTGTGGTAGGCACCTTGATTGATGAACACGCGGATATGAAAGACATCATCGCGACGATCATCGATCTCGCGCGGCGCGGCGTGATCAAAATGACCGAGAAGGATACGCCCGGCTTACTCGGCATCGGCACCAACCGCGATTATGCGTTTGAACTGGTGGAACAAACGCAAGCGCTCCGCCCATACGAACAAACACTGATTAGTAAAATTTTCGGCGGAAGCAAAACCCAGGATTTATCTGACTTGAAAGAAAAATTCTACACCGCCATTCCAAAATTACAAACGCAAATGTACGAAGAAGTTACCCAAGCCGGGTTCTTTAGCGGCAATCCCAATTCGGCGCGGTTACAATATGCCGGTTGCGGCGTGGTCGCGCTATTCTTGTCTGCTTGCATCGGCTTTGTCATGCTCAATGTGCTATCGGATTACACCGACGCGGCAATCTGCCCAGGTATATCGCTATTCATTACCGCACTTGGTTTGTTGATTGTCAGCCGTTATATGCCGCATCGAACACAAAAAGGCGCGCAGGAAAAAGCCAAGTGGGTGGCATTCAAACGCTATTTGGAAAGCATCGAAAAGTACACCAAACTCGAAGAGGCGAAAGAGTTGTTCGACAAGTATTTGCCCTATGCGATTGCGTTTGGGTTGGAGCGCTCGTGGACACAAAAATTTGCCGCCGTTGGCACGCCCGCGCCGATTTGGTACGAAACCTATCCGCCCATGGGCTATGGGTATCCGCATCGAGGCTATACAGGCGGCGCAAGCGCGGCGGGCAGTAGCGGCGGCGGTGGATCGAGCAACCCGCAAATGCCCACACTCGACGGCGCGGCGGCGGGTGCATTTCGCGGACTAGATTCGATGAGCACTGGTTTGTTCTCCATGCTTGATTCAACTGCATCCGTATTCACCAGCGC
>JBBIUF010000122.1:1591-8560 GCA_037440365.1 Chloroflexota bacterium | reverse complement strand
CCCCTACCGATGTGGGGCACGCCCACACACACCTCCGCGTGTTGCGCGGTGGCGCGTGGTAGAGACGTTTCATGAAACGTCTCTACGATTCACCGCGCCCGCGCCCTGGGTTCGTCCCTGGCGCGGGCAATTTATTTGTGGCAGGCGAAAATGTATACACAACTCTGTGATTGGGACAACCTCTTATGTGCATATCACCGCGCCGCCAAAGGGAAACGCGGTCATCCCAACGTCGCCGCGTTTGAATATCGCCTTGAAGACCAGCTCCTGGAATTGCAACACGAATTGCAAACGCAAACGTATCGCCCCGGCGCGTATGACAGTTTCTACATTCACGAACCCAAACGCCGCTTGATCTCTGCCGCGCCGTTTCGCGACCGGGTCATCCATCACGCGCTCGGCAATGTCATCGAACCGCTGTTTGAACGCTCGTTCATTTTTGATTCGTACGCGAATCGCAAAAAAAAGGGCACGCATCGCGCGCTCAAGCGTTGCCAGCAATTCGCGCGCCGCTATCGCTACGTTTTGCAGTGCGACATCAAGCAATTTTTTCCTTCGATTGATCACGCTATTCTGCGCGACACGCTCGCGCGCAAAATTGACGACGCGCAAATCATGTGGCTCGTCGAGCAAATTCTCGCGAGCGGCGTCGGCATCTTGGCTGACGAGTACGCCCCGGTGTATTTTCCCGGCGATGATTCGGCTCCTGGGGGAGCCGCGTTCGCGGTCAATCGTCCGCGCGGTTTGCCGATTGGCAACCTCACCTCGCAATTCTGGGCAAACTGTTATCTCAATCCCTTTGATCATTTTGTTCAACGCGAATTACGTTGCCCCGCCTACCTCCGCTACGTGGACGATTTTTTATTGTTCGCCGATGACAAGCATCAACTCGCCGCCATGCAACGCGCGCTCGTCGCGCGGCTCGCGCGTTTCCGCTTGACGATACATCCCACGAATTGTAAACCGGTGGCGAACGGCATTCCCTTCCTGGGTTTCGTCGTGTTCTCCGAACAACGCCGGCTCAAACGCCGCAAGGGGATTGCGTATGCGCGGCGTTTGCGTACAATGCTACAACAGTATCGCGCGCATGCGATCACACGTGAACAGCTCATTGCGTCCGTGCGCAGTTGGATCAATCACATCCGCTTTGCCAACACGCACGGTTTGCGGCGGGCGATCTTTACACGAGCGATACCGAATGACTGATGACGGACGCTAACAACTTGCGTCCTCCATCAGTCGTCTTCCGTCTACAATCCAAGATCGAAAATCCAAAATAAGAGTTACCCTGTTCGCAACCAACCAACTCAACGACCAAGCCATTCCCGAACGCGGCGTCGTCAAACCTGAAGCGTTCGTCGAGCCGCCTGCGCCGCAACGCGCGATGGCGGTTCACTTTTTTGTTCAGGGTGGGCTGGCAGATTGTCAAAAAACACAAATAAAAAACCTGTCCGGTCCAAGACCGGGCAGGTTTTTGTCAAGCAAGTCTGACGGATTACGGGAGTTGCCCTAGAGTGTTGGTGCAGGCAATGATGGTCATGATCAGGGCGAAGATGATGCCGCCCAGATATGGATTCTTGGTGACTTTGTACAACGCGCGATCCAGGATGACCGCCAACGGGAAGAACAATAGGATCGGGAAGAGCCAGATGCCGTAGATATTCGAGATGGCTGGATTCATTACCTCGGTCCAGGATTTGCCAGTGGTAAAGAACGTGCCATACTGGATCACCACGTAGACGAGTGCGCCCAGGTCGGTGAAGAGTGCCAGCACCGCGACGTTGACCCATTCCTTGCCCTGATTCACATAATTAAAGCTGTTGACTGCCACCGAGTGCAGGATGTAGAAAGCCAGGAAGAACGGCAAGTACATCAGGATGATGCCCAACTTGTCTGGCGTAAACGCTTTGATCGGGATCACCCAGAAGCGGAAATCGACTTTGAACAGCCAATCCGAGACGAACACGATCAAGAAGGAGCTAGCGACAACCGCGAGGGACAGCAAGATGGTCTTGCCCAGATTCGAGAGACTGAGGGTGACGCCGCGTTCCTTTAGACTGACGGTTTTGCCGCCGAAGAAGAACCAGGTGATCAGCATGAGCATCGCCACAAACAATGCGTTCACGACTGCCCAGACGCCGATAAAGAATACCGGTGATTGCAGGAAAAAGACTGGGCGGAAGCCGGGTGTGTTGACAAGGGCTGGTAGGTACAGATAGGAGAAACCGGAAACAAATGCGCTGAGGACCAGGCTGAACCAGAACCACGCCATGTTTTTTCCGGTGGGAGCGGGTTGTGCAACCACAACCGTATCAACTTTGAGCGTGCTAAAGTACGGAGTATCCAGCAAGACCTTGGCAAATGCCAACACAAAAATAGCAAAGCCGATCAAGCCGATCACGTTAAAGAATTCTTTCCAAACCCAGATCTGGTCGGTGCCAGGGATGGGATTGGGAGCGCCGAGGGCGGCTTGGAAAAAGTTGACGCTGAAATTCAGCACACTGCCGGAAACGGTGTTCCAGGGATGAATTTCGTAAGGGGTGAAGATGGAGCGAATAGATTCGGTGCCAGAGATCACCTGTTTGTACAGGGTCGTGCTAGTGCGTTTTTCACCGCCCTTGGTAGGATCGATACCAAAGTTCAAAAACGATTGGGCGGTGGGCTGGTTGATATAGTCACCAGGTGCCGACATCGAGCCATCTGCTTGTTTCAGTCGGAAGAAAAATTCGTCGAACTGGGCGGCCACTACTGCTACATCGCGGTTGCCGTATTTGTTGATATAAGCGCCGCTCGCATCTTTGTAGGTGGGATCATTGGCGACCATCAGCACGGCGTGGATGAGCGGCTTGGCTTTACTATTGTCGTCGTCCACCGCATAGTTGGCGGCGCGGGCGCCGTTGGAATGTCCCGTCACGCCGATTTTTGTTTTATCAACATAGGGCAGGGAAGCCATGAGTTCAACGGCGTCGGTCATACCCGTGGCGCGGGTCGCGGGCGAGCCGGTTAAAACGTCCGAGTTACCGTGGCCGTACATATCGATGGACATGACCACATACCCACGGCGGGCATATTCGACAAAGTTCATGTCCTGCATTTCACGGTTGTTGTACCAACCATGACTGGCGACAATCGCCGGAGCGGGGGTTTTGACGGTGGCGTTGCTAGGTACGAAAAGCAACGCGCTCATTAATTTGCCAGAAGGGGTTTCCCAGCGCAAGTCTTTGACGGTGACGGTGCCACCGTTGGTTTGCACAAAACTTGCGCCAAGCATACTGACAACGCATAAAACTAGTGCCAGGGTCAACCAAAGTTTGGGTGACGTGTTGACTTTCACGTTAATCTCTCCTTTGAGAATTTTTTCGATGTGACGTCTGGTGCCAATTGCCTAGAAGAAATGATGATTGAATTCGTTGGCCGTCGAGGTTTCCAAGACGCGAAGGTCTAGGCGCGTAAGATCCAATCAAAACCGGTAGGGTGGAATGACCTCCTCTGTTGCAACGTGCGGTTGGCACCCAGACAAGGGATACTCGCAACGACAACCACCAAAAAAATGCCCATCTCCAAAATCGAGAAAGGGCATTGAATCAATGCATTGTTCGGTTGCCGGGAAAATGTCCAACTGGATTGCCTGTATGCTCAGATACTGTCGGCATTATATATGCTAGCAAATATGTGTCAAATTACGGCGCGCCAACTAGGCACGGTTTTGTGGACTTGCCAAACGAGCGCTTTAACAACCGATGCGCGTTGTCGTCAAACTGCAATTTTGATCCTGCTCCGCCGATTCTGTCTGTGACTAGGATTCAACTCAACAAACGAGACCTTTAATTGTTGAACCTGGCGCTCCGCGACCGAAAGCCAAAACCTTGCGCAAAAAACACAACGTGCCAAAATAAAAACGCGCAACGCTTGTCACGTCCACGCTTGCGTGGTATGATTGCGCTATGCAAGGCGATTTGCGCTGGGCGTGATCGTGCGAACTCAAATTCGCGCAACGCGCGGACAAATAATTTCACCCATCGAACAGCAAATCAGATGAATTGGGGAGGCAATATGACAACGCCAGCGGCAACGGCGCCAAATGCACTCGCTCGTCCTCTGCGCGCGTGGGATTATTTTGTGCTGAACGCGTACTGGTTCGGTTTGTCATTCTTGTGGAATTCGATGGGACCAATTGTGTTGCCGACGCTGGTAACGCAACTTATCCCGGCTTCGCAACAAGGTAGTGCCATCGGCGCGCTCGGCGCAGTCGGTTTGATCATCGCGACAATCGTTCAGCCGCTGGCGGGCGCGTACAGTGATAGCCGCACCACGCACTGGGGCAAACGGCGACCGTATCTGATCGGCGGCACTCTGTTCGACGTGATTTTTTTGCTCGCGATCTTTTTTGCGCGCGATTACATCGCTTTGCTGATTGCATATGCGTTGTTGCAAGTAGTGTCCAACATTGCACACGGACCCTATCAGAGTTATATCCCTGAACTGGTGCCGGAAGCGAAACGCGGCGCGGTCACCGGCATCAAACAATTGTTTGAAATGATCGGCTTGATCATTACCTCGCTCGCGGTCGGCACTTGGATCGATCAAGGTCAACTGTGGCTGGCTTTCGCCGCGATCATTTTCTTTTTGCTGTTTACGATGATCCTCACGGCCGTGTTTGTCACCGAGCAACCGTACGCCGGAATGCGCGCCGCGCCCGCAAAAAAATCCGAACCGATTACGCTTGCCGCGTTGCCGCAGATCATTTTTCACAGCCGCGATTTCTTTCTGTGGCTCGTGTCGCGTTTGCTCATCTTGCTTGGCACGAACCTAGTGCGAAATTATGTGTTACTGTTTTTTCGGGACGTGTTGCACTTGGAAAATCCCGCCGGTCAGGTTGGCACCCTCCTAGCGGTAATTGGCGTTGCCGTTGCGGTGGTGGTCTATCCCGCTGGCATATTGAGCGATCGACTGGGGCGCAAAACGATGGTGCTTATTTCCGGTGTGCTTGGCGCGCTGGGCGCGTTGATGCTCATTCCTGCCACATCGCTCACCGCCGTATTGATCGCCGGAAGCGTTATCGGCGTCAGCACCGGCATTTTCTTGAGCGCAGATTGGGCGTGGGCCACCGATCTGATTCCTTCGGCAGAGAGCGGGCGGTTTCTCGGCATTTCGAATATTGCGACGGCAGGTTCGGGCGTTCTCGCGGGCATCGGCGGCGGGATGCTCGATCTGTTTAACGCGCAAGCGCCCAACCTGGGTTATACCGCGTTGTATGTCAGCGCGGCGATTTGTTTTGGGCTCGGCACGCTCGTTGCCTTTGGCGTGCAGGATACGCGAAAAAGGCAACCATGAAACGCGAAAATTTCACTGCGCCAGCAATTCTAAACGAACTCAAAACCAAAGCGAATCCAGAACAGGTCGCGGGCATGGCGCGCTTTGGCATCAATACGCAGCACACGCTTGGCATTTCTGTGGTTGAGCTACGCCAAATCGCAAAACGCCTTGGACGCGATCACGCGCTTGCGCTCGACTTGTGGGCAAGCGGCATTCACGAAGCGCGGCTCCTCGCGGCGTTTGTGGACGAACCCGCGCGCGTCACCGCCGCGCAAATGGAAGCCTGGATCGCCGATTTCGATTCCTGGGATGTGTGTGATCAAGTGTGCGGTAGCCTGTTCGACCAAACCGAGTTTGCATGGCGCAAAGCAATCGAATGGACGAAACGCGAACGCGAATTTTCGCGCCGCGCAGGGTTTGTCCTCATGGCGGCATTGGCAGTACATAATAAACACGCCGCCGATGCGGCGTTTCTGGAATTTCTGCCACTGATCAAACAGCGCGCCGATGACGAGCGCAATTTTGTCCGCAAAGCGGTGAACTGGGCCTTGCGCCAAATCGGCAAACGTAACGCCGCATTGAATCGCGCCGCGATCAAAACCGCGCGCGAGATTCAGCGCCGCGAAATCCAACGGCGCGAAACCCTGAACAAGACATCTGCCAGCGCGTTGTGGATCGCCGCGGATGCCTTGCGCGAATTGACCAGTGCGCCGGTGCAAGCTCGCTTGAAGAACAAGTAAAACGCGCGGTGCCGTTGCCTTGTCGCATCCGCGCTTTTGCGCTATAATTCACTCTGCACATTTCGCTTGCGAAGGTGTGTGACCTTGGGTCACGCTCAACCTTCGCAAGGTTTATTTCCTCAAGGAGTTGCGTTGTGAAGTGGCAGACCTTGCGTCATAACGGCGTGGCGTTCCCGCCGCCCTACGCGTATCGCGCCCTAACCATCCGCATCAAAAACGAGGCGGTCACGCTGACGCCCGAAACCGAAGAAATGCTGATGGCGTGGGCGAAGAAAAAAGATACGCCCTATGTCAACGATCCAATATTTCAGAAAAATTTTCTCGGCGATCTGAAAATAAAACTCGGTCCGCGTTTTGCCGATCTAACCCTTACGGAGATCGATTTCACCGAATTACACGCTATGGCGGATCGCGAAAAAACCGCAAATTTGTCTCCCGAAGAAAAAAAGGCGCGCGCCGCCCAGCGCAAAATCGAGCGCGCCGAACTGAAAGCAAAATTTGGCACGGCGATCATTGATGGCGTCGAAACCGAAATCGGCGCGTACCTCGTCGAGCCACCCGGCATCTTGATGGGACGCGGCGAACATCCTTTGCGCGGCAAATGGAAAGACCGCATTCAGCCACACGAGGTCACGCTCAACCTGGACGAGGACGCGCCCAAACCGGAAGGCGCGTGGAAAATTGTCCACGAACACGATGCGACCTGGATCGCCGCGTGGGACGACAAACTCTCGGACAAACGCAAATACGTCTGGCTTGCCGATTCGTCGTCGTTGCGCCAAGAACGCGACAAGGAAAAATATCTCAAAGCGGCGAAACTAGAATCGTCGGTGGACAAGGTGCGCGCCGAGATCGCGAAACGCATGGATTTCACCGACAAGAGTGCGCGCGGCGGATTTGAGAAACAACAGAG
>JBBIUF010000122.1:0-1491 GCA_037440365.1 Chloroflexota bacterium | reverse complement strand
CAAGCGCGCCGATCACGCGCGCGAGGCGGAAACCAAAACGCGCCAACTGGCGACCGTGTGTTATTTGATCGATCGCTTGGCGATGCGCGTGGGCGACGAAAAAGACGAAGACGAAGCGGATACGGTCGGCGCATCCACCCTGCGCGTTGAGCATATTCAGATTGGACGTGACTTGATCGAGTTTCGGTTTCTCGGCAAGGACAGCGTCGAGTGGCATAAATCCATTCCGCTCGATCACGCGGGCGCGATTCTAGCGCACAACCTCGAAGATTTCATGCGCAACAAAAAGCCCAGCGATCAAATTTTTGATCAAATTGATTCGGTGCATATCAATCGGTTTCTCAGCAGTATCGTGTCGGGCTTGAGCGCCAAAGTTTTTCGCACGTACCATGCCACGCACGCAGTTCGCGCTTGTCTCGCCAGCTATGCCGAGCTTACGCCTGCCGCGCCGCAATACGAAAAAGAAAATGTTGCCAAGCTTGCCAACCTGGAAGCGGCGATTGTGTGCAATCACAAACGCACGCCAGCGAAAAATTGGCAAGAGACTCTAAACAAGCGCGAAGTCGAGTTAAAAAAATTACGCGACGCGAAACCCGATGTTCAAAAACTAAAAGCACAAATTCCCGCGCGCCAAGCGGCGCTGGACAAATTACTTGCCGCGCCGCCAACACCGGAAACACTCGCCGCGCAAGTTGTGGCGCGCCAAGCGGCGTTGGACAAATTGCGCGCCGCCCAGGCCGCGCTCGCCAAATTTGATGAGCAAATCAAGCAACAACAACGCGAGTTGGAAGAATTGAGCGCGTCGCTCAAGCCCGCTCAAGCGAGCGCGCAAACCGCGTTAGAGAAAAAACAAGCCGCGCTTGCCGCGCTGGAAAAGCAAACTCCGCCGACTGCCAAAAAAGCATTGGCGGATTATACCAAGCGTTTGAGCGCGGCGCGCCAAATGGTTACCGCAACCCAAAAGGCGAACGATCACACACTTGGACGTTTGAAAGATCGAATTAACGCGGCGCGCAAGGCGCTTGACGCCAAACAAAAAAATCAACGCGCCAAAACGCGCGGTCTCAACGCTAAACTCAAGCAGGCGCAAGCCGCGTTGACGAGCGCGCAACAAGCGGTCGCGCTTGAACCCAAGCGCTACGCCGAACGCCTTGCCAAAGCGCAAGCCGCGCTAAAAGCCGTGCGCGCCGCGCCCGACATCGCGCAGAAAAATTACGAAGAGCGCGTGGAAAAATCCGCATTGCAACTGGACCTAGCCAAACGCACCCGCGATTACAACCTGGGCACGTCGCTGAAAAATTATATTGATCCGCGCGTGTATAAAGCCTGGGGCGATTATATCGGTTATGATTGGAAGCGGCTTTACACCACTACCTTGCAACGCAAATTTGCCTGGGTGGAGCACGAGCATCCTAAATGGCAAGCCGATAAAAAAACCAAGTAAACGTGACGCTGAATTGGATCAATGGATTGGCTAGGGCTAGAATTTTC
>JBBIUF010000121.1:6861-8647 GCA_037440365.1 Chloroflexota bacterium | reverse complement strand
ACTCATCATGCGCCCCAGCATATTCGTCGGCGTGCGGCGTTGCAAAAATGTAACGAGGATGATTGAAATGTAACCGTTGCCGATTCCCAGGACGAATAACAACATCGCACTGAGCCAGGTATTGTTCAACACGCCGAGCAATGCCAGTCCGATGCCGAACGACGTGACGACGCTCGCCGCCATCCAATGCAAATTTTTCTTTTGCTTGACCGCGCCCGAAACGATAATCCCGATCAAATTTCCGCCGCCATACGCGGATATGATGATGCCGAACGCCGCCGCGCCTTCGGGCAGGCGTTGACTCGCCAAAACGGGAATGCCGACGACAATCGGACCGAGAAAGAAAAAGTTGATGACGGTGATGATGATGAAAAATAATCGAAGCAGGGCATCGTCCCAGGCAAAGCGAAATCCTGCGCGAATCGACGCCCACATATTTTCCGCGGCGGCGCGCGCAGATTGGGCGACGCGTGGCACCGCCATCAGCCACAGTGTAATCACCGAAACGAGAAAGGTCAGCGCGTCGAGGCTGAACGCAAACGCGACGGCGATCAATTTGTTGCCTGTGGCGGCGGAGAGCGCGGCGATGATGACGCCCGCAAGCGCGGGTCCGAGAAAAATAACCAGTTGCGTTGTGCCTTGCGCAAGTGCGTTTGCGGGTTGGAGTTTTTCTTTATCAACGAGCGTAGGCAGAATCGAGCCAGACGCGGGATAGAAAAAGGCAGAGATGATGCCGAACGCGAACGTGAATCCATAGAGCATCCACAGATTGATCAAACCCGTGAACGTGAGAATCGCGAGCAACGTCGTGAGAATCAAGCGCAACAGATCAGACGCGAGCATAATGCCGCGCGGCGAAAAACGATCCGTGATTGCGCCGCCGACGAGCAGTAGAATCGCGCGCGGCACGCCGCCGAGCGCGAGGACCGTGCCGAGCGCGATGGGATCGTTGGTCAGCGCCAGCACGAGCCAGGGCGCGGCGATGGCGTGAAACTGATCGCCGAGCAAGGAAGTATTTTGTCCCGCAAACCATAAACGAAAATTGGCGAGCGCGAAAATTTCGCGCATGGGATTGGATTTGGGTTGGGTCATGAATTTTTCCTTACGCGTACGCCAAACTTTCGCGCACGCTGATTTGGGTGGCACTGCGCGCGGGCAAGATCGAGGCGAGCGCGGAGATGACGAGCATGATCCCGATCCAAATCGCCACCGCCGTCCAGTTGTACGCATAATCGAGCGACGCGCCGAACATCACTTGTCCCAGGGTTTTCGCCAACGGTTGCCCCGCGAAAAATGATGCGGGGATCGCGACGAGGCAACTCAACAATCCTTGCAAAACGCCTTCCATCAAAAAGATGCCGACAATTGTGCGCGAACGCGCGCCGATCGCGCGCAACACGCCGATCTCTTTCGTGCGCTCGACGACGCTGATCGACAATGCGCCCATCAACGCGATGCCGACGACGACGGCGACGATCACCGACAATGCCATTAGCATCATCGTGATCGTGCTGAACTGAAATTCGTTGGTACTGCGCGCGGCGGCTTCGGTCGTCGTTTGCGGTACGTTCATCTTGCGCGCATCGTACAAATCTTTGAGTTCGGCGGTGACGGCGGTTTGCGCCGCCGCGCTGTGAACTTTCGTTCGCACGTACAACATCGATCCACGATTATATTTTTTCCTCGCCTCATACAACGAATCGAGCGGCGCATAGATGAGGTCTGCGAAAAACGATCCCGCAAAGACCGGATCGTAAATGCCGATCACTTGCCAATCGCCTTTGCC
>JBBIUF010000121.1:0-6761 GCA_037440365.1 Chloroflexota bacterium | reverse complement strand
ACGATCCCGCAAAGACCGGATCGTAAATGCCGATCACTTGCCAATCGCCTTTGCCGAGCGGCATCAAGCGCGGCAGTAAATAGCCGCGCCAACCAATTGCTTCGCCGAGCGCGATGAGCGAGTTGAAAAACGGCGCGATGATGACGGAAGCGAAAAACAAACCGATCAAGATCGGCGTGGGATTCGATTGCGTATGTGCGACAAAGGTGATGATGAGAAACGCGAGAATACCTTTGCGTTCAATTGGCGTTGGCATGGAGCGCATCACTCGCCTTTGCTCCCTGGGTCGGTCGTGTCCACACCCAGCCCGCGATCAACCCAAAGGTGAACATCGACGACGAGAGTTCAAAAAAATGTCCTTGACGCACCAGCGGCGGCATAAAGGGATTGGGAAAGATCACACCCGAAGCAAGAATCACAGCAAGCGTCATGGCAAGCGCCAGACAAGTTTCCAACGTTTTGCCTTTTGTCATCTTTACCATGAGCAACGCCAGTCCCGCCCACAGCGCACCGCGCAAAATTTGGAACAAGGGCAAGATCGGATCGCCTGATAAAGTATTCGCCATGTGCGTCAAGAAGGGCTGCATGGCAGTTGACCCCGTGTAAAATTGCCGCACCTCTGCCCACTGCCACGCGACGAAATAACCAAACATGAAATAGACGATCGTATACACGACTGCCAAGAGCGCAATCCGTTTCACCCATTCGGGCATCGGCATTGGCGGAAATGCCTCCGCCGTCGCTGTGCCTTTGAGTTTGCCGAGAATGAAAACAGCCAGCGGCGCAAAGACCAACGCGCGCGCCAGCCCCGTGGCAATGACGCGAATCACAATGTCCAGCGGCATATTGATCGAATTATTAAAATACAACGTCTCGATCTGCGTCATCACGCTCTCGATGCCAAAATACACGACAAAGATTACCGCAATCAATTTCCAGCCCGTCCAGCGCGAACGCAGAATCAGATAAGCCAGGACGAGCGAGTTGATCAACGAAACGATCAGTAATGCCAGACCTGCCTGACTAGCATCCTCGGGTGGAACATCTACCCCGGTGCGAATCACCGATGCGCTGATGATAAAAGCAACAAGCATCGCAACGACAACCAGCACCAAGCGCAGGACGAGCAAAAGCATCGATTTGATTTTGTTCACGAAAACCTCCATCATAAATTTGATCAGTAAAATTGCTCTAGATTTTTGTGCCGCTGGGATCAGCTATTTGCTAACCAACGCGGTTTCCACACCAACAACGGTACGATGCCAAGGATCACGTGCGCGCGCGAGACCACGCCCCATAACGTCGCGAGCCACGCCGACGATCCGACGCTCGGAAAATGCGCGTTGGCGAATTGGGAATACGCCTGATCGATCAACAGAAAGCCAATGCTCAATCCGAGCGTGGCGAGTCCGATCAAAAATGCGAATAAAAAATTGGACGATGCGGCGACGCGCGGTTGACTTGCAGTGCCATTTTATTTTGCCGCTTCAATCCGATCTCGAAAGCCGAGCAACATCCCGCGCTGCATCATGAACGTGATCGGATCAAAGATCGCACCCATGATCCCAGTCATTGGCGAGGCGGCGTCGGTGCGCGCGCGCAAGAGCAAGCGCGTGGTGCTGTCGCTTTGCGCTTGCAAGACAAGTTGCCACGTGCCAGTGCATGGTGACGGCGACACGCTCCGCATTCCGAAACAGCCAATCACTGCGCGGTTCGGATCGAGTTTGACCACCCACACGCCAGGGCCGTCGCCGCTCTCTTTCGGCGTAAAGCCCCAGAAATCGCCTGGCTGGGCGTCCTGATATTTTGGATCGAGGTAATCAATCGTTCGCACGTTCAAGCCCATCAAGTTTTCGAGCCAATCGTAGGAATACATCCCGCCGCGATCCACGCCGAGTTGCAAGAGCCAGGGATAGATTTTTTCCGGCGTGGCGCGGATTGTCACGGCTTGCGTCGTTTGCGAAACTGGGTTGGGGACGAGCTCGTCACCTGGCAACGCCGCACTAATTTCTTGCGCCGTTGCGCCCCAGGTGTTCATCCAGGGCAGAACAAACAGGCGATACGCGATGAACGCGACGATGATGATAGCAACGGTAACGCCGAAAATTTTTAGACAGCCCGCACGATTAATTTTACTAAACATTACAATCCTTTTTGCGACAGGTATTGACTCACATCGACGTTGAAAATAATGTCTTCGACATTAAACGTCGCCCAAGGTTTGCCATCGTCCATCCAGGTCGCCGCGCCGCGCGTGTTCGTCAATTGCCCGTTCAGTGTGTTCCATTCCAACGCTTGATTGAGCCACAAAGTTTTCGTTGCGCTCGCGCTGTTGTGATAGCGCATTGATTCGTACCACTCGATTAGATTCGTGTCGGGATTGAATCGCACGACGAATTTTTGCTGGCTCGCTTGATACGGCACAACCAGGATTGCGGTTACAGCGTCCACCGCTTGCCACTGCACGCGCGCATCCGTGAGATAGATCGACGGAAACCAAGTTGCTTCCGCCCACATTCCCAAGTTCGCCGCTTGATCGTATTTCTCGCCTTCATCGGTGCCGATGAGCGGAATTTCCATGCGCCCTTTGCCGTTGATAAATTTTTCGTTCGGCGCGAGCAACGGCAAACCGAAAAATGTCGCTTCGATGTAATGACGATAACTTTTGCCCGCGTCGTGCGTAAAACGAAAGCGCGCGGGCAAAGCAACGGGTCCCGCGGGGCGCATCGTCGCGCGTCCCGTGATGACCGCCGACGTGATGACGGGAATATTGGCGCCGTAGAGTTGGTGGTAAAATTTTTCGACGGGCGCGGGCAGACCTTGCGGCAACGGCATCGTTTTGATCTCGCCACTCTTTTGCGGATACGCCGCAAAAGACGATGGCTGAATTTGCACGCCGAGCCAGCCGAGAAAAATAAGAACGATCAAAATACCGAGGATGATCAAAATTACTTTCATGCCTTTTCCCCTCAAGCCCGCGCAAGATACAAATACCGCGCGTGCATCTGCGATTCAAGCGCATCCAACACGCCGAGCGTTTCGCCCATCCGATTGTCGTACAAGAATAAATGGTCTTCCGCTTGAAATTCCGCTTTTAATTTTTCCAAGATTTCTTTTTTGCGTTGCGCGAGCGTGTCATCTTGTTGGGTGAAATCCCAGGTCTGAAATGCCAGCCCGCATTTTTTCAACGCATCGGCGAGCGGCGTTTGATCGGGCGGCAACGTTTCGCGGCGAAAAATTTCTTTCGGCGTTTGCGGATTCGCGCCATGCGAATAGAAAATCGCCAAGCGTCCACTGGGTTTCAAAAGCGCGCGCCAACGTCGAATTGTATCCACATAATCATTGCTGAAATAGATTGAATCAAGCGCAAGAATCACGTCGAAAGAATTTATTGGCAGAGCGGGATGCGTCAGATCGCCGACCACAAATTCGAGCCGCGCGCGTTTTGTTTGCGTGCGTTCCTGCGCGCGCGCAATCGCCGATGGCACATCATCGAGTCCTGTGATCTGCGCGCCTGTCGCATCGGCAAGATATTCGGCAATGAGACCATTGCCACATCCCAGGTCGAGCGCGCGCGTTGCCGCGTTCAATTCCGTGACCTCGCTCAATTTGCCGATTTGTTCCAGCGTGACAAAGCCGTGCTGACCCAGGTTCTTGCCGTAGGCGTACTCGCAGAACGTCGCGTGCGCGCGGCTCGATTCGATGGCGGCGTAATAGCGTGCGTAGAAATCAAGCATCGGTGGCGGCGGTGCCGCATCGCGGATTGCTTGTAAGAGCGCAGACGCGCCTTCGTGCTTGCCGACGAATTGCGCCGCGCCTGCCGCGCGCGCGCGTTCGCGCGTTGCATCGTCGTCGTGCATTGTGAGGACAATAATCGCCGCGCGGCAATTTTGCGCGCGTAAAGTTTGTATCCAAGCAATACCATCGCGATCAGGCAATTCGACATCCATCACGACGACATCGGGTTGGAGTTGATCAATCAACGCCAACGCCGTTTTGCCGTCGCCCGCTTCGCCCACCACGCGCAAATCTTGCGCCAGTTCCAAACGCATTTTCAACCCATATCGAATTGTCGCTTCGTCATCCACCAAGACTATTCGAATCATTTTCATCCTCGGTATTTTTCACAGCGCAGATTTTGTTGAAACTACGGAACGTGCTAGAATATGCATCGTTTCTGCAGACCATTCTAGCGCAAACGGCGCGCTGACACATCGCGCAAAAGCGACGAACGCGGATCATTCTTTGGGGGAGAAGATTTCTCACCCGTTTGGGGGACAGTGCTGTGCCCATTCGAATTTTAATCGTGGATGATCATGCCGTTGTGCGGCAGGGTCTGCGCATGTTTTTAAAATCGGAACGCGAATTTCAGATCGTCGGCGAAGCCAGCAATGGTCAACAAGCCATCGTCGCCGCGCGTGAACTTAACCCGATGTTGTCCTCATGGATTTGTTGATGCCGGTCATGGATGTGGGACAAATTTACAAATTTGTCCTACGCCTGTATAACATCAGTTGCTAATTATCAGGAGGCAAAATGAATCCCATGCGTTTTTCAAATGCAATCATGCGTGGCATGATTATCTTTGCGTTTTTCGTCGCATTGGCGATGATCGCGCCTGTCCCGGCATCCGCCAAACCTAACGCCACCATCACGATCACGGTAGACACGACGACGGACTCGAACGATGCGGCGTATCAGCAATGCACGACGGCGGCAAACGATTGTAGTCTGCGCGGCGCGATCAGCAAAGCCAACGCCGACACTGCCAATGCCTATGTCATTACCTTGCCTGCCGGCACCTACACGTTGACGATTGCCGGCGCAGGCGAAAACGCCAACGCCACCGGCGACCTGGACGTTAAGGCGGGCAGTAACATTACGCTCAACGGCGCGGGCGCATCCACCACGATCATTGACGGCAACCAACTCGACCGCGTTTGGCATGTGATTGGCGGCGCAACGGCAACGCTCAACAACGTGACCCTCCGCAACGGCAAAACCCAATCCAGTCTATACGGCGAGCATTGTAATGGCGGTGGAGTGTACAACGCTGGGACCTTGACCATCGCCGACAGCGTGATCAGCGGCAACGCCCCAGCCGGATACATTACCAGCGATGGCTCAGGATGTGATGGCGGTGGCATCGCCAACTCTGGCACGCTGACGGTTCAGCGGAGTACCATCCGCAACAATGTCGCCGGCAATGGTAATAATTATTATGGCGGCTATGGCGGCGGCATATACGCCACTAGTTCGACCACGATTGACTCTAGCACCATCAGTGGCAACACTACCGGACAAGGCACATCCAGTTTTTCGAACGGTTACGGCGGCGGAGTGCATGTTCAAAGCGGAACAACCACGCTAACGAACAGCACGTTGAGTGGCAACATCGCTGGCGCATCGGATATAGCGCAGGGGCGCGGGGGTGGTCTGAGTACCGATGGTTCTGGCACGGCGAATCTGATCCACGTCACCATCACCGGCAACAACGCGTATAATGGCGGCGGGCTAGACCGACCAAATGGCACGACCAACATGAAGAATAGCATCGTCGCCGGCAACACGTCTAGCATTGGATCTAATAGAGCCGATTGCAATGTCAGCCCGACCTCGCAGGGTTACAACCTCGTTGGCTCTGGCACCGGTTGCACCCTGGGCGGCACGGGCGACCAAACCACCAGCAATGCCCAACTGGGTGCGTTGCAAAACAATGGCGGTTCGACCGAGACGCACGCGCTCCTCTACAACAGCCCCGCCGTCGAAGTGATTCCCTACAACGTGAACGGGTGCGGCACCACCTACACCACCGACCAACGCAATGCCGTTCGTCCAGCGGGCGGCGCGTGCGACGTGGGCGCGTATGAATCGAACTATATCGTGTGGGACGGCGGCGGCGCAGACAACAACACTAGCACCGTGGCAAATTGGAGCGGCGACTATATCACGCCCGCCACAACCGACATTCCGGTATTCACATCCAAGAGTAGCAAGAACGCCACCGTGGACACCAATCTCACCGTCGCCGGTTGGCTCGTGGATAACAACTATGCCGGCACAATTTCCCAGGGCAGTAGCAACATTACAACGAGTGGCGATTGGAATCAATCGGGCGGCACGTTCTCCGGCGGCAGTGGCACGCTCGATCTCGGCGGCGCGTTCAATTTTTCGGCGGGCACATTTACCGCGCCATCTGGGTTGCTAAGTGTCGGCGGCGTGTTTAATCGCACCGGTGGCACATTCAATCCCAATGGCGGGCGCGTCGTCCTGGCTAGCCCCAGCAATCAAACGTTGGCGACCGACATGAACCATTTGACGATCAATGATGGCTTGGTGGGTTATTGGAAATTGGACGAAGGCACTGGCACAACCGCCGCCGATGCTTCCGGCTATGGTTACGCTGGCACGCTGTACAATACTCCCACGTGGAACACCTCCGTGCCCAGTTCCATCGCGTTCTATGATTCCAACTCGCTCGGCTTGAATCGCACCAGCGCGCCCTATGTACAAATTCCCACCACGCCCAAGATCGATCAGGCGCAACAACTCTCGCTCGCAACCTGGGTGCGCCTGGCTTCGACGCCGACGGGCGCGGGCTTTACCTATATGCGCTTTATTTCCCTGGGCAACGAAAAAGCCGTCCTGCGGTATCAGGATAACGCCGGCACGGGCAAACTTGAATTTTACATGAAAATCGGCGGCATTCTGTACAATGTTCTCGTCAACCAAACCTGGGCAACCAACACCTGGTATCATGT
>JBBIUF010000120.1:0-9047 GCA_037440365.1 Chloroflexota bacterium | reverse complement strand
TGCCAACACAACCGCTTGAAGGTTAGCCACAGAAAAATAATGACATTGCCAAACCACGCAAAACCTTCTGGCTTGTTTTAATGAAGCGTGATATACTTGCGGCTGGAAAATTTCTCATTTGAATAGGACCAGCCATGCGGATTCTACTTTATACGGGTAAAGGCGGCGTGGGTAAAACGAGCGTCGCGGCGGCAACCGCGTTGCGTTGCGCCAACCTGGGTTATCGCACGATTGTCGTCAGCACCGACGCCGCGCACTCGCTCGCCGATTCGTTCGACGTGCCGATTGGCAATGAGCCTGTCGAGATCGCGCCCAAACTCAAGGGCCAAGAGATCGACGTATTGCACCAGATGGAAAAATACTGGGGCACGGTGCAAGAATGGGTCTCGACCGTGCTGGCGTGGCGCGGCATGGATGAAATGATCGCGGACGAAGCGAGCATCCTGCCGGGAATGGATGAAATCGCCAGTCTGCTTCAAATTGTCTATCTGCATGATCTGAACGAGTACGATGTCATCATCATCGACTGCGCGCCAACGGGCGAAACACTGCGCCTCTTGTCATTGCCCGAAGTCGCCGAATGGTACTTGCTCCACATCTTCCCATTGCAACGCCAAACCGCCAAACTGGCGGGACCGCTGTTGCGAAGCTTCACCGACTTGCCCATTCCCGACGAAAAAATCTTTGATTCGATCAAAGATTTGATCGTGCAATTCGGTCGGATGCACGAACTCTTGTCCGATCATGAAAAATCATCGGTGCGCATCGTGCTCAATCCCGAAAAGATGGTCATCAAAGAAGCGCAACGCACCTACACCTATCTCAATCTGTTCGGCTATTCCACTGATGCCATCGTGTCGAATCGGATCATTCCCACGTCTGTCGGTGGCGAGTACTTTACCGCATGGAAAGACGCACAAGCGCGCTATGGTCAATTGGTCGATGAAGCGTTTTCGCCTCTGCCGATTTTTCAAGTACCGTTGATGGATCAAGAAGTCGTCGGCGTCGAAATGCTTCGCAAGATGGCGCAAGCCATTTACGGCGAGCAAGACCCAACCAAGGTATTGTATTCCGAACAACCCCAGGTCATCGAAAAAACCGACGGCGGCTATCTGCTCAAATTACGGTTGCCCTTCATCGGCAAAGACAAGGTGGATATGACGCGCAGTGGCGACGAGCTGGCGATCAGCATCGGCAACTTTCGCCGCAACGTGATTTTACCGCGCATCCTCGCCGGGTTAACAGTGAAACAGGCAAGATTCGATGGAGATCGGCTTGCGCTGACGTTTGCTGACAGCAACGCAAAATAGATTCGATGCAAGCATCCTCCATCTTTCGTCGTCCGTCTTTCCCAGTCTCGGCGACCGCCACGATTTTATGTGTTGGCGCCGCCGCGCTGTACATTCGCACCGCCGCGCCCACGCTCGGCGGCGCGTTTGACAGCGAAGAGTTTCAATACGTCGCGTCCACACTCGGCATCGCGCACGCAACCGGCTATCCGCTGTACCTCCTCCTCGGTAAAATTTTTACGACGCTCGTGCCGCTCGGCAACGTTGCCTATCGAATGAATTTGCTCTCCGCATTGATCAGCGCGGCAACCGTTGTCGTCGTATACCTCAATGCAATGATCCTCACGCGCCGCCAAATCGCTTCCGTTGCAACCGCCGCGCTCTTTGCGACGAATACCGCCGTGTGGCGGCAAGCGGGCGTTGCATCCGTGGGCCCACTGCATTTGCTCATTGTCGCCGCGATTGTATATGCCATGATGCGGTGGCATAACAAGCGCGCGCCGTTACCAGTGGCGGCATTTTTGTTTGGCTTGGGACTCGCGCACCATCGCACCGTTTTCTTGCTCGCGCCAGCGATCGCAATTTTGATTTTATTTGACGATCCGGGGATTGTGCGCCGTCCACGCGAGATTGCGAAAAATCTTTTTTGGCTCACGCTTCCGCTTTTATTTTATCTTTACATTCCGATTTTCGGCAGTAACACGCCGGGGTATGCGAATACTTTACAAGGATTCATCAACGAAATTTCCGGCGGCGAGGCGGGAGATTTTATCCGCAACACACCGGCGCAAATCTGGGATGGCATCGTCGCGGTATCGCAATATCTTCTCGATTCATTCGGCGCCCTGGGCTTGCTCCTAGTCGTCGTTGGTATCATTACACGCGCGAATCGCATTTCGCGCTTGGCACTTGGCACTTGGCTCTTCCTCGGACTCGCCACGCTCCCATTGACCGCCTGGGGTATTCTGTATGGCGGCGAACCCGATCGCTACCTGGTTTTGCCATTTGCGTTTTTGATCTACTGGTTTGCCATAGGTGTTAGCACCGCGCAAAATTATCTACTCAATCTGAAATCGAAAATCAGAACGCTAAACTCTATTTCATCTTTCATCTTGCATCCGGCATTTTTGCAAACAATTCTAGCGCTCATGCTAGTTACATTTCTCGCGCTTCCCTTTGCCGATCGCTTTCGCATCGCCGATTGGAGCGGATATGATCGCCAATACAAACAGTGGAATGAAATTTTCACCTTGCCCATTCCGCACAATGCAATCCTCGTCGGCAACTGGCCCCAACTGAACGCGATGCGCTATATGCAACGCATCGAAAATCGCCGCACGGATTTGCAACTTGTCGGCACGTATTATGATCCAACGCCGCAAACCGATGCGGCTCACGATGCGTTTGCACAGAACCGCGTGTTGTACCTTGCGCCTGGGATCGCGCTACCGAACGGCGCTTATCGGTACGGACAATTGGGACCGCTGTTAGAAGTCCGCGATGCGCCGCAAATGAACGCGCCTATCGCGCAGAAAAATATCGCACTCAACTCTGCGCTGACCTTGGCAAACGACGCAATCACCACTGCGCTCGAACCGTATGCGCCGACAACAAGCATTGCGCCGGCGCGCACCGCGCGGGTTGCGTTGACGTGGCGCGCTGAAAACAGCGTTACAAATTTCCTGGTGCGAATTAAACTATACGATCCTGACCAGCGCGTGATTGCACAAAAAGACGAAGCCCCGGTACGCGGTTTCTACCCGCCATCGCAATGGCAACGCGGCGAATATGTTACCGACGTGCATAACTTGCTCATTCCCGCTGGCGCACCGCCCGGCGCGTATCAAATCAAAATGCAAACGCTCGATGCCGAAACAAAAAAATCAACGAGCGACGAATTCATGCTGACATCGTTGAACATTGAGCGCGCGACGAATCTGACACGCGACCAAGTGTTTGTTTCACATTCGCTTGACGTTGCACTAGATGATCGCATCCAACTGCTAGGGCAAGGCGGACTCGAAGGAACACATCACGCTGGTGAAACAATCCACATGAATTTAACCTACTTGGTTCATGAAGACATCGGAATGGATATGAACCTGTATCTTGATCTAGAGAATTCGCTAAACAGAATCAAACTCTGGCAGGTCGTTCCGATCGCATTTTATCCATCCCGCGAATGGCAAAAGGGTGAAATTTTGAAAGCGTACTATGATTGGCAGTTACCTGACTCGATCGCGCCAGGCGAATACTCTCTCTCGGGTGGATATTTGATCAGTAATTTACAACAAATCGGCAAAATCCAAATCGCGCCGTAATTTTCGGTCATCCGTCCTTCGTCCTTGGTCAATCCTCGTTAGACAAACCATCCAAAATCGTGTAATATAGCGCACCGATGACTAACACACGCATCATTCAACCCCTACCCGTCGAGCGGTGGCAAAAATATCTCACCGACTATAACGAAGGGCTGGGACTCGTCTACGAACGCCTCGTCCTCAACGATTATCTCGACCGCATCGTCAACCAGCACAACATTCGCACCGTTTTGGAAGCGCCAATTTTCGGCATGGCGGGCGTGAGCGGCATCAATAGCGTGCGCCTTGCACAACGCGGATGCGCGGTCACACTCGTGGACGAAAACGCGGATCGCTTGCGCGGGATCGAGCGGATTTGGGGCGAATTGGGCTTGCGCGCAACCTTTACGCATCAAACCGATTTCGCGCATTTGCCGTTTGAGGATGGCGCGTTCGATTTGACCTGGGAATGGGCGGGGCTATGGTACCTGCCGAACGCAGAGGGATTGCTGAAAGAATTGGCGCGCGTCTCGCGCAAACTCGTTTTTGTTGCCATGCCCAACCGCGTGCAGATCGGTTATTTGATGCGCAAGTATTTGCTCGAACGCGATTTCGTCAATTATGTGGACGAAGCGTGGGCGGATATCAATCGCATCAAAAATGTATTGCGCGGCGCAAATCTTAAATTCATTGACGAAGGCGTGCTGGATGTACCCCCGTGGCCCGACACGGTCATGCCCGCATCTCAAGTTCTGCGCCGCCTCGGCATCCGTTCGAAAAAACTCGACGCGCAATTCACCGGCAACTCCTGGGTCTGGAGCACGATGGATTATTACCTGGGTCGCCGTCCCGAATTAAAAGCGACAATCGATCGGTATGCGTTTCTCGAACATGCGCCGGTACCGTGGCAGATCAAAGCAATCTGGGCACACCATCGCTATGTATTAGGTCAAGTCAAAAGCTAAACCCAGTGGATAATTCATCACGTAATTCGCAACCCACAATTTCAATCATCATCCCGGCGTACAACGAAGCGAAAAGTATCGGCGCGGTCTTGGATGGCTTGCGCGCATGGCGCGACCGCGCCGAGATCATTATCGTGGACGATTGTTCCACTGACCGCACCGCCGAAATTGCGGAGCAGGCGGGCGTGCGCGTGATTCGGCATCATCACAACAAAGGTTATGGAGCCGCGCTTAAAACCGGGATTCGCGCGTGCCAGGGTGAGATTGTGGTGATGATGGACGCGGACAGCGAACATAATGCCGCGCAAATTCAAACGTTGCTCGATGCGTTCGGCGACAATGACATGGTCGTCGGCGCGCGGGGCAAGGGTTCGAATGCGCCACTGATTCGGCGGCCGGGTAAATGGTTGCTCGCACGCGTTGCGAATTATCTCGCGCAAACCCAGATTCCCGATCTCAATTCCGGCTTTCGCGCATTTCGCAAAGACGTGGCACTCCGCTTTTTGCATATCTTGCCCAATGGTTTTTCGTTTACGACGACGATCACGTTGGCAATGTTCAAGGAAGGGTACAATACCGCGTATGTGCCGATCACAACGGCCAAGCGCGTCGGGACCAGCACCGTCAATCCGATCCGCGATGGCATCAATACCTTGATGTTGATCATTCGGATCATTGCGCTCTTCGATCCAGTCAAGGTTTTTTTGCCGACCAGCATCGCGCTGTTTTTGTTAGGCGCGATCTATTGGATCGGGTCAGGCGTTTATCGTTTCGCGCAACACCTTGAACCCGCGTTTCATATTCCTACCGGCGCAATGCTCGTGATGGTTTCATCGGTCATCGTATTCATGTTTGGCATCCTCGCTGACCAGGTTAGCGCGATTCGGCGCGAAAAGAACGAATAACTGCCATTGCGAGTTGTCAAACGCTAAGCGGCTCTTCGCAATGACACAGTGGGAGATTAAATGGCACTAGCAACCTATACCAACATCGCGAAAGCGGTGGTCAACAATAAAATTGGGCACGTGGAACTGCCGAACATGGCAACGTTTATCGTGACGTGGCGCTGTAACTTGCGCTGTTTCATGTGCGACGTGTGGAAGAAAACCGATTACGACGATATGACGGTGGATGAAATCCGTCACGTGTTCAAACAAATTCCGCATCTCGATTCACTCCGCATCACCGGGGGTGAGCCGTTCCTGCGCCGCGACCTCACCGAAATCACGCGCGCGATCATCGAAGAAAATGATCCGTCGGTGGTGCATGTAACTACTGCGGGCGTGATGACCGAGCGTATTCTCGAATACGCGCAAGCGGTTGGCTCGAAAAAACTGCACCTTAAACTTTCGATTGACGCAGTTGGCGCGCGGCATGATGAAATTCGCGGCTATCGCGGTTTGTATGATAAAGCGATGCGGACGTTGCGGGGCTTGGTTGAACTACGCGACCAGTACGGATTTTATGTCGGCGTCAATCAAACGATCACCGATAAAAACTGGGATCACATCGAACCGCTGCGCGCGGAGATGAACAAGCTGGGCGTCAGCGTGCATTACGCCATTGCAACGGATCATTACACGCTATATCGCATGAACACGGTCAAAGAAAACATCGTGCCGGATATGAAATCCACGTCCATGTCCGAGTTCACGCCGGAACAACTCAATTACATTTTCGAGCAACTCGATACGCGCGATGGCATCAAAGATGTGCCCGAATGGCTGGTGCAACGCTATTATTTGCGCGGCTTGAAGAATCGCTTGCTCAATCACGTTGAAAGCCCAAAGCCCCAGTGCATCGAATTGCATAACCACATGCGTTTGATGCCAAACGGCGATATTGTGACGTGCGTGTATTACCCAACCGTCGTTGGCAATCTACGGACGCAATCGCTTGAAGAGGTTTGGTTTGGCGACGCGATCAAACCACAGCGCGAGGTCGTTCGCAAATGTCCGGGGTGCTGGGCGGGCTGTGAAGCCAAGCCCAACGCGATCTACACCGGCGATATTGCCAAAGCATTTTGGATGAGTAGCCCAGTTGGTCGCGCCAAAGCCGAATCAACGGCAACGCCGATCAAGGGGTGAATCGATCGCCAATAAATTCGCACTGCCGAAACGCAGAGAACGCAAAGATTTTTTGTGTTCTCTGCGTTTCTGTGGCAAGAAAGATTAATGTCAATGAATCAAGTGATCTGTATCGGTCTCGACGGCGCGACGTTTGATCTCATCAAACCGTTTATCGCGCAAGGCAAATTGCCCACGTTCAAAAAATTGATGGAGAGCGGCGCGTTCAGCGAACTGCGCTCGACCGTACCGCCTGTGACCGCGTCCGCGTGGTCGTCGTTTATGACGGGCAAGAATCCTGGCGCGCACGGTTTGTTCGACTTTATGCAACGCCGCGAAGGCTCGTATGATCTCGCGCCCGTCTCCGTGCGCGACCGTGATGGCAAAGCCGTGTGGGATTTGATCGGTGAGGCGGGCGGTCAAGTGATCGTGATGAACGTGCCAGTCACGTGGCCCCCGCAACCGGTGAACGGGCAACTCGTTACCGGCATGTTAACCCCGCGCGGCGCAGACAATTATACCTATCCGCCCGAACTCGCCACCGAACTAAAATCGGCGATTGGCGATTACATCGTCTATTCCGACGAGGTGTATTCCAAAGGACGCGGCGAAATTTTTCTGCAAGCGTTGAAACATTCTGCCGATCAGCGCGTCAAGGCGGCGGAATATCTCGTCCAAAAATATCCCTGGGATTTTTTCATGCTCGTGTTCCCAGAAACCGACACGGTTTCGCATGGTTTGTGGTCAGCCTACGATCCATCCCATCACGAGCATGATCCGGCAGAAGCCGCCGGGACGCACGGCGGGGCGCCCTTACGCGATGGTATTTTAGAAATCTACCAGCACCTGGATGGATTGATCGCGCATCTGCTTGACGTCGTTGCGAACCGCGAAACGGCAAAGCAAGCCCCAACCGTGCTGTTAATGTCCGATCACGGACATGGTCCCGTCCGCAATTTTCTCTACGTCAACAACTATCTCGCGCAACGCGGCTATTTGAAATTCAAACCTGGGATCGCGTCGTCGCTTAAGCAAATTGCATTTCAACTTGGGCTCACCCCGCGCGCGGTCTACAATGTTTTGCTTGCCATTGGTCTCGGCAAGTTGCGCCGCACGCTCGACAAGCGACGCGGCGGACGCGGTTTGCTCAAACGCTTTTTCCTCTCGTTCGCGGACGTAGACTGGTCACAAACACGCGCATACTCCATCGGCTATATCGGCGAAGTGCACATCAACCTCAAGGGACGCGAGCCGCAAGGCATTGTCGAACCCGGCGACGAGTACGAACGCACCCGCGATCAAGTCATCGCCGATCTGCGCGCGCTCAAACTGCCCGATGGCAATCCACTCGTTGAATATATTTGGAAGAAAGAAGAAATCTATCGCGGGGCGCATTTGGCGGAAGCACCGGATATTTTGTTCCTGCCGCGCAATCTCGAAACGATTGCATTCGGCGATTTTGAATTCGGTTCGAACAAGGTCATTCAGCCCTCGTTTGGCGTTTCCTCGTCGCATCGCATGAATGGAATTTTTGTCGCGAGCGGCGCAGGCATCCAAAGCGTCGGTGAATTTTCTGGTGCTGGGTTGCCCGATCTCGCGCCCACAATTTTGCATGTGATGGGCTTGCCCGTGCCAAGCGATATGGACGGGCGTGTGCTGACGAAAGCGCTAACGGATACGCGCGCGGTAGAATTTGGCGGGACATCGGAAGGCAGCGCGACGACGGATGGTTATTCGGAGGAAGAGGAGGCGCAGGTGATCGAACGGTTACAAGACCTGGGATATATTTCGTAATGGGCAATTGTAAGCCTCAATCCAGCGGACTGCGAACAGCGAGCCCGCCGCGATTATTGCAAAGGATACAAACCCGATGTATTGTAGGTGCGCCGATTGTGAGTTACTTGATGTATAATACTCCCGACAAGGGTCTTGGACGGCAGGTTGCCGTCCAAGACAAAGTTAGCACGCCCCTTGTATAACATAGTCGCTTTTTTATTGGTTATTTGGGATATAGGGTAGAATCACCACCGGAGATAATAACAATATGACCACTGAAAACGTTAAAATTACCTTACCTCGTTCTATAAGTGAAGTGACTGAATATTATCGAACAAAGATTGAGATAAACACAAATCGGACTTGTTCATGCAAACCGAATAACTTAAATTGTTTAAGCGGTAAAGATTGGCTCAAAAGTCAAATTGGTGTTTGGCAATTTTTCTATGAAGGCAGAGATATTCGAGACAAGAAATTACACCCTGCTACTTTTCCAATTTCTTTAGCCAAAAAGATAATCAGCGTTTTTACTCATGAAGGCGAATTAGTTCTTGACCCTTTTGCGGGAAGCGGCACTTCACTTGTAGCCGCTCAAGACCTAAATCGAAACGCTATCCGTTTTGACTTGCAGGAAAAGTATATCGAGTTATG
>JBBIUF010000119.1:0-9371 GCA_037440365.1 Chloroflexota bacterium | reverse complement strand
CTGATTACTACGAGGATTTTATGGCTTCATTCACCGACAGTGTAACGCGCTCTCGTGTGTGGCGTTCCTTCTTCCGGCACGGCTTGCCGGACAATGACATGGATCGCTCGCTGGTGATGACGACGAACTTGTTCTTTCACCTGCACCCGGTCAAGGTCAATCGGCGCAGTTTGCGCGCGACGTATTCGTTTGGCTTGGGCGTCATTTCGGCGATCCTTTTCTTGACGCTTACTGTGACCGGCTTGCTGTTAATGTTCTACTATGTGCCTGCCACCACGCTCGCGTATTCGACGATGAAGGATTTGCAAACGACGATTCCGTTGGGGCAGTTGGCGCGCAACATGCACCGCTGGTCGGCGCATTTGATGGTGTTGACCGTAATCTTGCACATGGCGCGCGTGTTTTATACTGGCGCGTACAAACCGCCGCGCGAATTTAATTGGATCATCGGCGTGGGCTTGCTCGTGTTGACGCTTGGCGCAAGTTTCACGGGCTATTTGTTGCCCTGGGACCAATTATCGTATTGGGCGATCACAGTCGGCACGAATATCGCCGGATATGCGCCACTGCTCGGCGACCAAGCGCGCACGATTTTGCTAGGCAGTAGTGAGGTCGGCCAAAACACGCTCATCCGATTTTATGCGTTGCATGTGTTGATCCTGCCCCTGGTTTTAATCGGGCTAATTTCATTGCATGTGTGGCGTGTGCGCAAAGATGGCGGATTGGCTGTGCAAGCCGAGGGTGCTGAAGACCGTTTGCAAATTGCGCCAACCCCCAAGGGAGACAGCGATGCCGCCTGAAATTCAACCGCCCGAAACTGAAACGATTTTTCCGCGTGATCCCAACAAGACGTACGCGCTCGCCGAATTTATGCGCGGCACGTCGCCGATGGTGAACAAGGGTCCAGACAATACCGTATTTTCGTTTCCGGTGGTCGCCCTGATCGAACTCGTGTTATTGTTAGGCACAACCCTGATCGTGTTTGCCTTTTCGCTTTTGCGGAACGCACCGCTTGAAGATATCGCCAATCCGAACATTACGACCAATCCAGCAAAAGCGCCCTGGTATTTTATCGGCTTGCAGGAATTGCTTGAGCATATGCACCCCATGGTCGCCGGTGTCATTTTGCCTTCGGTGCTGATCATTTTCTTGCTGGTCATTCCGTACCTGGACAATGATCGCCAGGGCGCAGGGCGCTGGTTCACCTCCGCGCGCGGTCAGCGCATTACGTTGTGGAGTGCGCTCTATGCGTTGCTGGTTATGCCGTTGCTCATCCTGGGTGACAATACGTTCAATTTGCGCGAATCGCTTCGCAATGTCACGCCGGAGTTTGTCAGCCAAATGTTGTTACCGGCGTTGCTGTTAACTTTGTTTGCGTGGTTACCGACCTTGATCCTGGTGCGCTGGAAACCGACGCCGCGCGAAATTATGCTGTGTTTGTTTACCGTTATGTTTGTCGCCGCTATCGTGTTTACGCTCTCGGGTTTCTTGTTTCGCGGACCAGGCTTCAAGTTGTATCTGCCGTGGCAAATGCCAAATGGCTACAATCCGCTGAACGGACTCTAGCTCCACGTGGAGGAGTTGCCAATGACTAGCATCAAAAAATCAGAATCACTTTCGCGGCGTCAGTTTATGCTGGGCGTGTGGGCGCTAACCAGTCTCGCGTTGCTGGGTCAAGCCGCGACGGCGTTATATCAATTTCTTAAACCGATCGTGCAATCCGGCGGATTTGGCGCCAAAGTTAATGTCGGCAATGTCAAAGAATTCAAAGTGGGTACGGTCAGCACGGTTCGCGGGATGCACGGCTTTGTCTCGCGGCTCGATCAAAAAAGCGCGGTCGTGATGGCGTGGAAATGCACGCACCTGGGTTGCACCGTGCCCTGGGTGGAGGCTGAGAAACGATTCCATTGTCCATGTCATGGTTCAATGTTTGATGCGAAAGGGGCTGTGCTTGCCGGACCCGCGCCACGCCCGCTCGATCTCTATCCTGCCCAAGTTGTGAATAATGAATTGATTGTGGACACCAGCCGCGTGATTCAACGCACTGCGTTCGACGAATCCCAGATCACGCTGATTCCACCTGGAGCATAACGCGATGACCACCAAGTCCACTTTACGAAAACGGGAAGACTATACCCGCTGGGTCGGGGCGGCGCTATTGCTCACCGTGGGGATTCTCGTCATTTTCCAAATTTATATTTTTCGCGAGCCAAGTCGAATTTCGACTGTTGTGGCGGCGGACCAAGCGACGCAGATCGCGAATGGCGAAAAATTATATTCCGATAACTGCACCACGTGTCACGGTGACAATGGCGAAGGCGGCAAGGGTCCCGCGCTGAACAGCAAAAACTTTCTCAAGTCTGCGGAAGACAGCACGATTTTTAGCATCATCAGTTCCGGCGTGCCCGGCACGGCTATGCCGACCTGGGCGCAAGTGCATGGCGGACCGTTCACGGATGAACAAATTCGTAACTTGGTCAGTTTTATTCGGCATTGGGAACCCACTGCGCCGGATGCGGCCGCCGCGCAACCCACGCCGGATTTGAACAAGGGTCAGCTGATTTTTTCGTCCATTTGTTATGCGTGTCATGGCGATCAAGGGCAGGGGACCAAGAATGCGCCCGCGCTCAACTCGCAAGAGTTACTCCGCCAGTTCGATGATAATTGGTTTCGGCAAACGGTTGCGAATGGGCGGCCGGCTAAGGGTATGCCGACCTGGGGCGCGGTGCTTTCGCCTGAACAAATCAATGATGTCGTTGCCTATATTCGTTTGTGGCAAACTGCGCCATCCACAAATCCGATCACGCCGACGGTGGCCGTTCAAGCAACTTTGCAAGCTACGCCAACCACTGCGGCTTTTGCGCAACCAACGGCGACAGCAACCGTTGTTGCACCCACGCCCACTCTAGTGGCGACAGCAACAGCAACCCCGGCCACGCCCGCAGGCGCGCCAACGGCGACCACCGCCGCGCCGGGTTCCGCTTCGCCGACACCGGCACCGACGACTGCGCCCACCGCGGCGACAATCCCACCCACGCCGACGAGTGCGCCTACGTTAGCGCCCACGGTTGCGCCGACATTAGCTCCGACCGTCGCGCCCACGGCGGCAATTGGCGGCAGTGCAGGCGTCTTGCCCAATTGCGGCAAACCAGATTGTACCGCGCCCGGCGCGGCGATTACGCAAAATATCAAAGGCGATGTCGCGCGCGGGACGCAACTATTTACGCAGACTTGTCAAAAATGTCACGGGGCTAAAGGCGTCGGCGGCAAATCGAACCCAGGCGCGGATGAAGATATTCCAACGCTCAACCCCATTGATCCGCAGATCAAAGGCACGAGCCCAGCGCAATTTGCGTTGACCGTCGATCTGTTTCTCGAACATGGTTCCAAGCCATCGGGACCCGATCCCGCGAATGTGATGGATTCGTATGGCGATTTCAAAAAATTATCGCCGCAACAAATCGCTGATCTTATCGCGTATATCATGAGTTTGAATCCGTAAGTTCAATTGCCAAGGAGGCAAGTCGTATGAAAAAGCGCGCGCTTGTTTTATCACTCGTCGTTGTGTTCGCCTTGTTCCTAAGCTGGCAACTGGCGTTTGCCAGCGCGCCTGCCCCCAACCCCATGCCGAATGTGACTGGCGTAGATATTACCAAGGTCGGGCAAGCCGCTTCGATCCACGGCAATCCATTAGCGGGTCGCGCGGTCTTTGACAAGAATTGCTCCACCTGTCACGGCGATCGCGGCGTGGGTGGCGTAGACAACCCAGGTTCGAATGACGGCACCGTGCCGGCCGTAAACCCAATCGATCCAGGGTTCTTGGCAGATTCGCAGGGCGACCCCGCGATCTTTGCCGCCGAACTGGATCTGTTCCTCCAGCACGGTTCGCGCCCGAACGGCGACAACCCCAAGAAATTGATGACAGCGTGGGGCGACACGAAAAAATTGAGCCAGCAAGATATTGCCGATGCCGAAGCGTATGTGATGTCCATGAATGGCGTGTTTTGGCCCGGCAAATGGTACCCGCCTGCCGAAGTGCAAATGGATGCAGTGCAGAGCGGCAAGCTCGTAACGTATACGGTCACCATTCTCAACCATGGCGGCACGATGGGCAATCTGATGCTTCGCGATACTTTGCCCGCTGGACTGGCGTTAATCTCGACGGATTACTATGGTAATTCAGCGCAAGTGGTTGGCAGTTCAGCGCAGTGGCTGGTCGGCGATGTCGCGGACGGCGCTCAGGTTGGACCGTTTACGCTGGTGGCTGGCGTTACCGGCGCAACCGTTCCGCCAAATGTTTCGCAGATTCTCTTTTCGGCTTGTACCTGGGATGGCAACTGCTATCCGACGTCGGTTGTTTCTGGCGCATCCGTGCCAGGCAAATAATCGATCGGGGTTTCGACAATGTGATGGTTTTGCGTCAAAGATGCCGTTCATTGGGCAAAGAAAAACCAGGGAGCATGAATCCATGCTTCCTGGTTTTTCTTTGCCCCGGTTTGTGCTTTGACTGGGGTTGGCGTACTGGCAGGTACGCGCGATTCAAGCAGACGTAAGCGCGCTCAATCCAATGGCCTGCGCGGGCGAAAAATTTACAGGGAATTTACAACTTGACGGTAAAACCCTTTGACTTGTACGCGCGTCCGTCCTATAATTTCGATAGACTCAAAACGAGGTCAAGCGCCATGCCCTTATTGCTTCTGGTGGACGACGAAAAAAATATCATCGAACTGGAACGCTTGTATCTGGAACAAGCAGGTTATACAATTGAAGTGGCGTATGACGGCAAGACCGCGCTCGAAAAATTTCATACGCACAAACCCGCCGCGCTCATTCTCGATTTGATGTTGCCAGGGATTGACGGTTTGGAGGTATGCCGCCGCGTGCGCGCCGAAAGCAATGTGCCGATTCTCATGCTGACTGCGCGCGATCAAGACGTGGATAAAATCGTTGGCTTGGAACTCGGCGCAGATGATTACCTGACCAAGCCATTCAATCCGCGCGAACTGGTCGCGCGGGTCAGAGCGATTTTTCGGCGCGTGAACCCGTCGCAAAAAACCCAGCGGCTAACGGTGGGTGACGTGACGATTGATCTGGATCGCCGCGAAGTCACCTGTGGGCGACAGCAGAATCAAGTTGATCTGCGGACCAAAGAATTTGATCTGCTGGCGGTGCTGGCGCAAAATCCCGGCATTGTGCTGACGCGCGAACGGTTGCTCGAATTGGCGTGGGGTTATGATTTTGCCGGTGAAACGCGCACCGTTGATGTGCATGTCGCGCATCTCCGCAAAAAACTCGGCGGCGCTAAAACTCAAATTGAAACGGTTAGCGGCGTCGGTTACAAATTGGTTGCCTAGCATGTCATTACGCACGCGCTTGATCCTTTCCCAGGTTTTTATCATTGTACTCACGCTCGCGATTATCGCGGTGAGTCTATTGTTCATCCTGCGCGATTACCAGCGGCAGGTGGAACTTGCGCGCCTGGGTGATGCGGTGGTGCCGTTGGCGTTTCAGGCGCGCGCCATGTTTCAGAATGAGGTCACACCGCGCGAAGCCGTGACCCGGCTTGAATCGCAAGCGGGCGGTGTGGGGCATGTGATGATCGTGACGGACAAGGGTTTGGTGCTGGCAGACGCGGCGAACGATTTGACGAATCGCACAATCACCTTGACGCCGCTGGCGCGCGGCGCAACGCGCCCTGGTTTTTTCTGGGGCGCGCGGCAACAAAAGAATGCGCGGCTCTTGCTCTATGCGGCAATTGCGGCGGGCCAAGTGAACGGGCAAGCCGTTTACGTCGCGCTCTCCAACCCTGAACGCCCGCTGTTCAACGCGCTTGACGAAATTGGTACGAGTCTGTTCATTGCGGGCGGCATCACGCTCGCCGTGTCCTTGCTGGTTGCGCTGTTGCTCGCGCGCTCAATTGCCAAACCGCTCACGCGGCTGACGCAAGCTACGGAAGCGGTGGCGCGCGGACAATACGAGCATCGCGTTGCGGCAACGGGCAAGGACGAACTGGGTCGGCTCGGCGCGAGCTTTAATTCGATGGCGGAGCAGGTGCAACGCTCGCGGCAGATGGAAAAAGATTTTGTGGCAAACGTTTCGCACGAATTGAAAACGCCGCTGACTTCGATCCGGGGTTTCTCGCAAGCGATCGTGGACGGCGCGGTGCCGGATATGCCGGGCGCGCGGCGCGCGGCGCAAACGATCTTTGACGAGACCACGCGAATGGCGCGGCTCGTTGGCGATTTGCTGACGCTGGCGCGGCTGGAATCGGGTCAGACGGCGATGGCGCAGGACGTGGTGAACCTTGCCGAGTTACTGCCGCACTGGGTTGACCGCCTGCGTCTGCGCGCGCAAGCCGCTGGCGCAACGCTGACCACGATTGTCGAACCCCTGCCGGCAATCAGTGGCGATGTTGGACGCTTGGAGCAAGTCATTACGAATTTGGTAGACAACGCGATCAAATACAACAAGCCGGGTGGCACGGTGACACTGACTGCGCGGTGTGGCGCGCTTGAGCAGGTGAGCAAAAGTTCGCTCACGGCTCGCCGTCGCGTTACGCCAACGCCCGCGCCGCAATGGATTCGGGTTGACGTGGCGGATACCGGTGACGGCATTGCGCCGGAAAATTTGCCGCGCTTGTTTGAGCGTTTCTATCGCGGCGATCAAGCGCGCGTTGCCGGCGGCTCTGGGTTGGGCTTGGCGATCGCTCAGGAAATCGTCGCGGCGCATGGCGGCGCGATCACCGTCAAGAGCGAACCGGGACAAGGCAGTGTGTTCTCCGTTCACCTGCCGGTTAAAAATTAAAGCCGATCCTACCGGGTCGTCTTTTTTATTTTACAACTATTTTACCGCGCGCATATTTGCATTTAACGCGCCGCGGCGATACTGGTTGCAGAGAGTCAAGGAGGCGAAAAATGCACAAGATTTTATTGATAGTGTTGGCGGTGGGCTTGAGCGCGACGGCGTGCAGTGGCGTTCCCAGTTTCACGGTACAACCAACCGCCACGGTTACGCCCACGCTTGCGCCAACCGTGACGCCGACGCCTGCCGCGCCCGCGCCTGCGCCAAGCCAAGCGGGTAAGCGCGCGCAACCCGGCAATCATTTACAGGCGTTGTTGAAAACCACGGGGCTATCCGGCGGCGTAGTGAGCGCAAACACGAACGGGGTGTTATCCGTCAAACTCGCCAAGACTACCGATCAGATCGCCACGAGTGCGAGCACGTTGGTGATCCTGCCCGGCAAAGCGAGCGCGCAGGTATCCGACATTCGTGTGGGTGATCGCGTGGTCGCGGATTTCGGAACGCCGGATAATTCGATTGCCGTAGCCCTGCTTGATTTTCCCGCAGATTTTAACGCCGACAATCTCTTGATGGCGGCGGTGCAAGCAAACAAAAACGGCACGGTGATGGTTAGAACGCGGCAAGGCACGCAAACCCTGGATACGATGTCGGCAACCCGCGTGATTAATCTTAGCGGCGCACAGCCTGCTATGGGTACGCTTGCCGATATCAAGCTTGGTAACGCGGTGCTTGTGATTGGGCAACCGAATGGGAGCGCCATGTTCGACGCTCAAGTGATTATTGTGTTGGATAAAAATGTGCGGAATATATTCGGCAAGGCAAAGCCCGCCCAACCGGAAATTACGCCAACGCCTACGCCGAAACCTGGCGCGTGAGTGCGAGCTGGAAATAAAAATCCGCAGATGCGAAAATCGTCTGCGGATTTTTATTTCCCGACTATTCAGGCGGGCGAAATTGCGTCAGAGCATCCCAGCCGTACCCGATCTCGCGCAATGCTTTGCCACCGATCGTGACGGTTTTTTCGCGCACAGGTTGGCCGCCGAGCGCGGCATAGAAATTGCGCGCCGGATTATCCGCTAGAACCCAGATCAACATATTGGTATAGCCGCGTTCGCGCAACTCGCGCGCCACCGTTGCGACAAGCGCGCGCCCAATGCCGCGTCGGTGGCAGGCGGGCAAAAGATAGAGTGCATACAGTTCGCCGCGGTACACAGTGTCCTGGTCGCGTTCGGGTCCGCCGGCGGTAAACCCAATGACGCGATCTGCTTCTTCGGCGACATAAAGAAATTTTTCGTCGCCGAAGGTGGCAAGATTTTCGCGCCAGCGTTGGGCGCGTTGTGTCACATCGAGACTAGCCAGGTGTGCCGCCGGAACAATGCCGGCATACGCGGCGCGCCATGTGTCAACATGGACGCGCGCGATGGCATCGGCGTCTGCAATTGTGCCTCGTCGAATTTGCATGCGTAACCTCGGCGCTATCGGTGTGCGGATTGCGATTTGAAAATCATTCGCGCAGAGATTATAGCACTGTCGCGGATCGAATGGAAGATTCGATTTATTTTGACTTGGCGGGCAAATGCATCGCAAAGGTACTCTTGCGGCTCATGCCGTCGCTTGTCGCCGTGATCGTTCTGCCGTGCGCTTTTACCAGCGATTTTGCAATCGCCAGCCCCAAACCGAATTTGGCTTCACTTTGGCGCGCCATATTGGCGCGATAGAAACGCTCGAACACATGCGGCAATGCCTCGGGCGCAATTGCGCGGGCGGAATGTAATTGCCTTGAACGAAAGTGAACGCATGGTTTATGCCTTGATACAAAAGCGGTAGTCGACGCCGAACACGGTTTCGATATAGCGCGGCGTGCTGGGATCGGGTTCGATCTTGATGTGTAGATTGCGAATATGCACATCGGGGCCGTGCGCTCGATGCTTTCAAACGCAATGTCTTGAAATTTTTCGAGGAGCGCCGCGCGCGAAAAGATGTGACCGGGCGCGGACATGAGTAACGCGAGCAATTCAAATTCGGAAGGCGCGTAAGCCTGGGGGTAATGGACTGGTTTTCCATCGCGTTTGCTTCCCTAAAGGTTCTTGCTGTATAATATCCGTACCAAGGGTATTAGACAGCAATTTGCTGTCTAATACATAGTTGGCACGCCCCTTGCAAAGCGGGGTAAAATTTATAAATGCGATTACGACCCATAAAAAATTTGCTCGCTAGGCTTTTCCCACAATTCTTCGGAGAAAAATTAAATATGACGCTCAACTTTGAAGGCTTTATCAAAGATGTTCAATACAAAGCATTTTTGGCGGAAGATTTACCGCAACATGAATATAAAGATTTTGACATTAATAAAGTTGAAACGTCTGGAAAAATAATTTTTCCAAATGGCGAGTTTGCCTTTTCAAAGTGGGTTTCACCAAAACGAACTCGTAGTTACCCATTCGAGAGGCTATACAATACTTTCAATTCCCCAATGCGCTTGACAGTTATTCCCGTTCTCAAAGATGAAGGATTGCGGAATGTGTCAATAGGTTTGGTACAACTCTTTTCGGAATTTACTGAAGCGGCGC
>JBBIUF010000118.1:0-9493 GCA_037440365.1 Chloroflexota bacterium | reverse complement strand
ACGGTCTCATTTATGTGGTGGGCAATGGCGGCAATATCTTCGCCCTGAAACATAATTGAGCCGATTCAGAAAATCTCAAATTGGAGTAAAGATGAAAAAAAATTACAGATATGCGGTCAAAGGGGCTATGGTGCTGGGATTGATTCTGCTCCTGAGCGCCATTGGTCTACCCCGCAATGCTCACGCCGCCAGTTTGATCCAAAATGGCGGGTTTGAGTCAGGCAATCTGTCCGGCTGGGAAACCGTGTCGCCGATGTTTGTCGGCGCACAGTATACACATAGTGGAACGTTTGGCGTTGGTTTTATCGGCACGGGCGAAATTCGCCAAGTATTTGCCACCACCGCTGGACAAAAGTATACCGTGTCTGGCTGGGTGCGGGTTGACCAGGTCAGCGTCAAGCCCACCTGGGGCGGCTTGCGCGTGATCGTGACCGATTACGGTTGGACTCAACTCGCGCAACAAACTGTAACTGCGGTTGCGAACAAGACTTGGGTCGCGATTAGTTTTACGTTTGTCGCAAAAAGCAATCAAGCGCGGCTGGGCTTGTCCAATTTCTCGAATGGCAAATTCAATGCGGCGGGCGATGATTTCAACGTGACAAGCGGAACGGTCGTACCAACACCGACCAAAACGAGTGTTGCCGCGCCAACCGCGACTGTTGTTCCACCAACGCAACCCGCCGCCACGGCCACCAGCATCCCTCTTCCAACTAACACACCGATGCCTACAGCTACGGCGACTGGGTTACCTACCGGACAAACCCAGGTCACTGGTTTGTCCGCGCCGCCTAGTGTTGGCAAATTTCTCAAGTACGAAGCCAGTTTCACGCTTTCGCGCACATTCACCGCCACTTCGATGTTGCCGTATTATCCTTTTGCGGATGATCCCAATGGCATCACAGTGGATGTCGAGATGACTGCGCCGAGTGGACAAAAGACAACCTTGCCTGCGTTCTATTACCAAGACTATACGCGCACGGTAAGCGGCAATAGCGAATCAGTTGAACCGACGGGAACGTCGGCTTGGAAATTGCGCTTTGCGCCACAAGAACTTGGTGCGTACTCGTATGCTATTCTCGTCACGGATGCAACCGGGTCTACCCGTGCTGGCACGTATACCTTCACCAGCGTTGCATCGAACAGCAAGGGCTTTTTGCGCGTGTCCCCCCGCGATCCGCGCTTTATGGAATTTACCGATGGCTCATCGTTCGTGCCAATCGCGCGGGGCCGGCAATGGTGGCAATGCTGTGGGCTCCGCGCGGCAGATTACGAGCGCACGTTCGACGCGTGGAAACCAGCGGGCATTAACTTGACCCGGGTCTGGACGCAAGACGATGGCTATGCGTTGACCATTGAAGGACATTACGACGCATATAAATACCCGGACGATTTTAACCCAGTGGATCGTGGGATCAATATTGCGACCTTGCCGAAAGGGACGCAGATCAATCAACGCGGCGCGTATGAACTCGATAAAATTATCGAAGCGGCAGAGCGCGATGGCGTTTACCTCGAACTATCCTTGCATGGCGATCCGTATTGGATTTGGCCCGATACCGTTCTCAGTGGCGCCGCCAATAGTCCTGAACGAATCGCGTTTTGGAAACGCAATCTCCGTTACCGCGCGGCGCGTTGGGGTTATAGCTCCAATATCGCCACAGTAGAGTTTATCAACGAAGAAGGTCACATCGCGCCAAATTCGGCGACCTGGAATTTTTATGCCGCGCTTGCGCCGTACTTTAATACGGTAGACCCAAACCATTTGCTAACCACATCGCAAGGTTCACAGGCATACAGCCCTGGCTTTTGGTCGAGTGCGCAAACGCAAATGGATGTTGCCAACTATCACGACTATTTAATGTCGTCGCGGTATAGCGCCAATTTGACGAACGACGAAGCCAACTTTGTCACGCGGTTTGCGTGGTGTCTGCGAAGCAATACCAATTGTGCGAGTCTGGGTTTAGGCGATGGCACGCAATGGAGCGGCGGCGCGAAACCCTGGGTCTGGGGCGAATTCGATGCTGGCACTACGGTCTGGAACCAGGTCAATCCCCTGGTTGCTACAGGCGACGGGCGCGTTCGCTTATTGCACAACTCGGCTTGGGCGGGTTTGTTTTCGCCGCTCGGGGCATCGCCGATTGACTGGTACTGGTCGGGCGAAGACGCCGCAACGACTCAAGCCATTTTGAATGATCGCAAGATCACGGCGCAGTTTTTTGCGGGGTTGGATTATGCGGGGAATCAGTTCGTGTATGGTTCAACCGAAGGACTGGGCGAAACTGTGACGGTTTCCGATGCCAACGCGCGCGTGCTATCCATGCGTGGCACATTGGGCACGTATGCCTGGGTGCAACAACGTAATTACACGTACAGCAACACCCCCAATCTGCCGACACCCATTTCGCCGATCGTGGTTTTGCCAAATCTAAATGGCGCGTTCAACGTTCAGTTGTTTAACACGCACAATGGCTCAACGATCAATCTGGGTACAATGGTTGCTTACGGGACTCTGAGTATTCCAGTCAACAACCTGCAAACGGATATGGCAATCATCGTCAAACGGTAACAACCGTCATCCGTCAACATGGTCACACCGGTACACCAACGTGCATCCATTGCTCGATTCAACAATGGATGCACGTTTTTTGTGTTCACACCTTGCGCCAACGTCGAGCTGGCGTCACGTCATCTTGACCACAATGTCGCCGAGGATATTGGCGGCTTCATCGCCGCGATCCGCCGCGTTCGAGAGGTGACGATAAATTTCGCGCATTTTCAAAATGACGACAATGTCCTCAACTGTTTTTGGTTCTTTGAATAAAGCGGCAACCGCGCCACGATACACGCTCTCGGCGCGATTTTCCAGCGCCTTGGCGCGCTTGGCGTGATCGAGCGCAACCTGGGGATGATCTTTCAGTTGAATCACGCCGAGATACAGTTCGTCTCCGGCTTCACACAAAACGGACGCCAATTGCACAAGATGCAGATCGGGCTTGACCCCCAGCGTAACCATTTCATCTAACGTGGTGTTCGCATAATCCAGCACATCGTCAATTGTGCGTGAGAGGGCAAACAAATCTTCCCGATCAATTGGCGTCACAAACGAGCGGTTCAAATCGTCAATCAACAAGCGCCGCAATTCATCGGCTTCTTTTTCGATGATTTGGACGCGCTTGGCTTGATCCTCATCGCCGGTTTTCATATAGGCTTCCAGCGCTTGCAAGCCTTCGCAGGTTTTCCGCGCCTGATCGCTAATTGCTTTCAGAAAATCGTTATCCCGTGAGCGCATCAAATTTGGAAATTTCATCATGATCCTCTAATTCAGAACCCCAATCGATTGAGTAGTAATTGCAACAACCCCGCTACCACCGCGCTCGCTGGAATCGTAAAAAACCACGCCGAGACAATCCGCACTGCGACGAGCCAACGCACCGCACTCATGCGCTCTGCACTGCCTACCCCAATGATCGCCGTGCTGACTACTTGGGTTGCGCTGACGGGCGCGCCGACCAAAGCCGCGCCCAAGATGATTCCGGCAGACATGGTTTGCGCGGCAAAGGCGTGCACGGGACGCATGCGGTAAATGCCGCTACCGATGGTGCGGATGATTCGCCACCCACCCGACCGGATGCCCAGCGTCAAGGCAATCGCGCACAAGAGCGTAACCCAGAGCGGTACGGTGAAACTCGTCGCGTGCGTGGATGCAATGATGGCCATGGTAATCAAACCCATGCTTTTTTGCCCGTCGTTGGTCCCGTGACTGAGTGCCAACGCAATTACGTTGAGCGCCTGAATTCGTTTGAAAAAAATATTAATATGCGGGCTGGCGCCGCGTGTTGAAACCTGGATCAAGCGCATAAACACATAGCCGAGTATTAGACCCACCACCGGCGAGATGAACAACGCGACGAGGACTTTGACAAACCCGTCGAGGAGGAGCGCCGGCAAGCCGCTGGTCAGTGCGACCGCGCCAATCAGTCCGCCCAATAATGCATGAGTTGTGCTAGACGGCAACCCAAAATACCAGGTAATCAAATTCCAAATAATCGTGCTCATGACGGCAACAAAAATCACGCTGAGCGTGAGCGCGTCCGCTCGCACGAGATCCTTCCCGATCGTTTCGGCAACGGCGGTGCCAAATAAAAAGGGACCTAAAAATTCGGCGATAGAAGCCAGGTTCAAGGCAGTCTGTGGGTTCAACGAGCGCGACGAAATAGCGGCGGCGACGAGTCCGCTCGAATCGTGCATTCCGTTGAGGAATGCATAAATTAGCGTCGCTGAAATTATAGCAATCAAAAGAATTTCAGACGTGGCGATCCTCCCTGTTCAAATCAAGCCGCATGATTATAACGGGCATAGGATAAAACACAAATTACCCGAATACGGCATTGGCAAGTCGTCATGGTGCGATGGGGCTGTCTTGGCTTGATGCAATGGACGCGCCAGAAAACAAACCAGAGTAAATTGCGCGCTGGACTTGAACAAAACCCCGTTTCCTATTCTTTCCAGAAAACGGGGTTGACCTTTTACGCCGCATGCCGCATCGCGCGCAGACGTTTCATGACATCATTCGCGCCGCGCCCAAAGTACTCATGGAGTTGGCGATACTCGCTGTAGAGTTTCTGATACGTTGCGTGATCCTGCGGATTGGGTTTGTACGAAATTGCTTTTGCTTGAGCCATTGATTTGGCGGCATCGGTCAAGGCATCATAGCCGCCTGCGACGCGCCCTGCCGCAAACGCGCCGAACATTGCCGCGCCAAGCGCGGACGTGTGCCCCGACCCCGCTTCTTTGAATTCGCGCCCGGTGACATCGGCATAAATTTGCAAGAGCAATTTGTTGCGCTCGGCCAGCCCGCCGCACGCCACCAATTCTTTGACCGCCACTCCATTTTGTTCAAACGTCTCGATGATGACTTGCGTGCCAAAGGCAGTCGCCTCGATCAGCGCGCGATAAATATCCGGCGCGCGCGTGCCGAGCGTTGCGCCGATAATTAACCCGCTGAGGTTGGCGTCAACTAACGGCGTGCGGCACCCATTCCACCAGTCTAGCGCGATCAAGCCCGACTCACCTGGTTTTTGTTTCGCCGCTTGCTCTTCCAGCAATTGGTATACACTCATGCCGCGTTCCGCCGCGTGCGTGACATACTCGGCCGCAACGCCATGCTCGACAAACCATTCAAAAATATCGCCGACGCCCGCTTGCCCAGCTTCATAGCCAAACACGCCAGGGAGGATACCGTCTTCGACGACACCGCTGATGCCGGGGACCAAATGTTTATGCCCGTCCACGATCATGTGGCACGTGGACGTACCGAGGATCAGTACCATGCGTCCCGGCTCGGTGACGCCCGCGCCCGGCACGGCGGCATGTGCGTCAATCGTCGGCGCGGCAACCGCGATCCCAGGACGTAACCCCATCCAGCGCGCCGCTTGTTCCGTGAGCCAGCCAACCCGCGTGCCAGGCGCAACAATTTCACCTGCCAGCTTGGTTTCGTTCAGGCGGTTCAAGCGCGGATCAAGCGCGCACAAAAAATCATTGCTTGGATAGCCCGCGCCTTTCACCCACAGTCCTTTATAGCCCGCGGCGCACGCATTGCGTTTCAGCACACCAGTCATTTGCCACGCGATCCAATCGCCTGCTTCGACGATTTTATCCGCCGCGCCAAAAATTTCTGGCGCATCGTTCAGTATTTGCAAGGTCTTGCTCAACAACCATTCAGACGAAACCTTGCCGCCGTACATTTCGAGCCAGGGTTCAGTGCGCGCGCGCGCGAGCGTATTGATGCGATCCGCTTCGGGTTGGGCGGCGTGATGTTTCCACAACTTGACCCAGGCATGCGGATTGGCTTGCCATTCTGGCAAATCACTCAACGGCGTGCCATCCGCGCGGGTCGGCAAAATCGTACACGCGGTAAAATCAATGCCAATGCCGATCACATCTTCCGCGCGTACGCCGCCTTGTTTTAACGCTTCCGGCACCGCGTGTTGCAAAGCCGCGATGTAATCTCTTGGATTTTGCAACGCTGTATCCGGCTCTAGTTTGATGGCTGTGCCGGGCAAGGTTTCGGCGATCACGCCATCTGCATAACGATACACGGCACTGCCTACTTCGCGTCCAGTCGCAACGTCCACTACGAGCGCGCGCCCGGATTCCGTACCGTAATCAAGTCCAATTGCGAATTTTGAATTCGGCATGTCTATTCTCCTGCGTCCGGATCATTTGGTCTACACATTTTGGCACGTAATTCAGCATTGAGCATCCCAGGTTTATTTGCGGGGCTTGCTAGGCAAACCGCGCGATCCGCACCGCGGAGCGCCGCGCGATTGGGTTGGCAAAAAGCGGAGAGACTCACAGAGAGGTTATAGAATGGTTCACCCTGGTTATTGTAAGCACCCGAATCTGATTTGTCAAGGCAAAGTTGACGCAAGCGCAACGGCACGCGCGCGGCAAATGGAGAAATTTATCCAGCGCGTTAAATTGACAATGATTTTTAGCTACGGTATTATCTGCCTGACGCGGTAGCCCAATGTGTGTCAATCCGCCAAACCAGTTTCGGCCACATTGCGCCGGAGCGATGAAAAGGTTAAATCAAATCGGAGCAAACGCATGACAACAGAATCGCCCAAGCCCGAATTTATTTATCTCAAACAAGAAGATGTGATCGCGAGCGGCGCGCTCGACATGGCGGCAACCTTGCGCGATATTGAGCGCGTGTTGATGATGCTGGGACGCGATCAAGTCATTCAGCCGGTCAAGCACATGCTCGAATTTCCCGATCCAGAAACCGGGCATCGCAAATATCTGGTGGTTTCGATGCCGGTGTATTTGGGCGGCGAGCTGGATCGCGCTGGGATCAAGTGGGCGGCGGAATCCCTGGACAATGCGCGGCGCGGCGATTTGCCGTATGGCATTGATATTCTGATTCTCCATGATTTGCAACACGCCATGCCGGTCGCAATTATGGAAGCCAGTGTCATTACCGCCATGCGCACCGGCGCAACGTCTGGGATCGCCGCAAAATATCTGGCGCGGCATGATTCCCAGGTTGCCGGATTGGTGGGCGCGGGCGTCGTTGGTCGCTGTGCCTTGGAAGCCATCGCGCTTGCCGTGCCGAGCTTGCGCGAATTTCGCGTGTTCGATCTCAAAACGGAAAAAGCGCAAGCCGTCGCCGATGAATTTCGCGATCGCTGGAATATCCGCGTCGTGGACAGCGCGCAAGCCGCCGTTCAAGACGCAGACGTGATCGCGACGATGACGACGACGCGCACGCCGTTTATCAAAGCGGAATGGATCAAGCCAGGCTGTTTCTACGCCGCGATCGGCAAAAGCGAAGCCGAAGCGCAAGCCCTGCTCGACGCCGATTTGATCACGACTGAAGATGTGGGCAACATCAAGCATTACGAGCAAGCGGTTGTGTATGGATTATTGCAAGCAGGCAAACTGCGCGATACCCAAATCATCCATCTGTCTGAAATTGCCGTCGGGCGGCATGCCGGGCGCACGGATGCGCGCCAGCGGATTCATTTCCTGTCCTATGGCATGGGCGCGGAAGATTTGATCGTCGCCGAACGAATTTATCAAACGGCGAAAGCGAAAGGATTAGGTCAAACTTTGCCGCTGTGGGATCACCCTAAATTTCTATAACGGCATATGCCGCACAAGGAGGTGCTCAGCAGATTCATCCCAACCACGCGGTCGAAATTTTGTCTGCACTGTTATTCTCAGGAGGAGATGCTCATTATGAAACGCACGTACTGGTTCCTTGCCGCGTTGATGATTGCGGCGATTATGCTCGCGGGTTGCGCCCCCAGCACGCCCGCCGCGACTGGACTGTTGGCGACGATTAAACAAAAAGGCGAAATAGTCGTGGCGACGTCCGCCGACTATCCGCCCTATGAATCGGTGGACAAAGCGGGTAATTTTACCGGTTTTGATGTGGAATTGATGCAAGAAGTGGGCAAACGCATGGGCGTCAAAGTCAAATTCCAAGACCTGGGTTTTGACGCGCTCATCGCGTCCGTGCAAGAGAAAAAAGTGGATGCTGTGATCGCGGCCATGCAAGCCACGCCCGCGCGCTTGGAAAAGGTGGATTTCAGCGCCGAATATCACAGAACTAAAGACGCCTTTGTGGTTTCGAGCAAATCCACGTTGACGATTAATGACCCCAAAGACGCCGCGGGTAAAGCGATTGGCGTGCAAACAGGCACGACGCACGATACGTGGGTCACCGAAAATTTGGTCAAGCCCGGCTTGACCAAAGCCGATCAAGTGTTCCGCTATGAGCGCGCCGACGACGCGGGCCGCGATCTCGCCGCGGGCCGCATCGAAATTTTGATGGTCAATGCCGAACCGGCGCAAGACTTGGCAAAGAACCTGGGTCTCAAAGTGGCGTTGATCACCGACAAGACGATCACCGCCGGGCAAGCCATTGCGATTCCCAAAGGCGAGACGGCATTAAAAGCCGAACTCGACCGCATCATCAAAGAAATGCAGAGTGACGGCACGATTAAAAAATTGCAAGACAAGTACGCCGTCCTCTAGCTCTGAATTGCGCGTGAATCGTAAAGGGCGGGTGCGCTCAAGCGGGCGTTTGCTGGCGCGCGTTTGAGCGCACTTGCCCGAGTCTGTGGATCGCGCACAGGGACTCAATGACCGAATTTGAAAATCTGGTCTCGTTGTTCAGTTATTTATTGGAAGGCGCGGGCATTACGTTGAGCGTCACCGCCATCGCGCTGGTAACCGGCTTTGTTTTCGGCACGGTGATGGCGGTTTTGCGCGTCTACGGCGGCGCATTGCTCTCGCGCTTGGCGGCGACGTACAGCGTGATTATTCGCGGCGTGCCGGTGGTCACCGTCGTGTTTATTCTCTATTTCGTCATTGCGCGATTTATCGATCTCTCTGCGTTCATGTCGGGTGCGCTGGCGTTGGGCTTTGCCAGCGGCGCGTATCAATCTGAAATTTTTCGCGGCGCGATTCTCTCCGTGCCAACCGGGCAAATGATCGCGGCGCGCGCTATCGGCCTGAGCCGCTGGCAAGCGATTCGTCACATTGTTTTGCCGCAAGCCATCCGCCTCGCGATCCCGGCTTGGTCGAACGAAGTGACGCTCGTGTTAAAAGATTCGACCCTGGTTTATGTGATCGGCGTGCCAGAAATTTTGCGCCGCGCGCAATACGTGAGCGCGCGCACTCTGCAAGCGTTCGTCGCATTTGGCGCGGCGGCGGCAATTTATCTAGTCCTGACGTACGCGGCAAGTCGCGCGCTGGATGTGGCGGAACGCCGCTATAAAATTGTGATGTGATGGAGTCCGGTGTGGCTGACCAATCCATTCTCCGTATTGAAAATTTGCACAAGGCATTCGGCGCGACCCAGGTGCTTCAAGGCATTGCGCTCGTGGTCAAACCGAAAACCGTGATCGTCCTGGTGGGCCCCAGTGGGACGGGCAAAAGCACCTTGTTGCAATGTATCAACTTGCTCGTCAAGCCAGACCAG